>CAYYYC010000053.1:2301-11339 GCA_964475695.1 uncultured Rubrivivax sp. | reverse complement strand
CGTCCTCTCAGACCAGCTACGGATCGCAGGCTTGGTAGGCCTTTACCCCACCAACAACCTAATCCGACATCGGCCGCTCCAGTCGCGCGAGGCCTTTCGGTCCCCCGCTTTCACCCTCAGGTCTCATGCGGTATTAATCCGGGTTTCCCCGGGCTATCCCCCACAACTGGGCACGTTCCGATGCATTACTCACCCGTTCGCCACTCTCAAAGGGGTTGCCCCCTTCTACCGTTCGACTTGCATGTGTAAGGCATGCCGCCAGCGTTCAATCTGAGCCAGGATCAAACTCTTCAGTTCGATCTCTGCAAATAGTCTCGCTCATTGAATTGAAGTGAACTTCACTTCCATGAGCATCCAAGCACCACGCCTTGCACCACCCTCACAGGCAGCACACAGCACAGCACCCAAACGCCCACACTTATCGGCTGTCAATTGTTAAAGAGCCTCCAACCAAAGTCCTTCCAAACTTCAGCAGAGCCCATCAGTATGACACAAAAAAAGAAGCACTGTCAAACCGGCCGGGGGAGCTTACGGGGACGGGCGGAAGAGACGGGCCGCCACCTGCTCGGGTTGAGCGTCGCCGAGCACCGTGTGCAGATGCTGAGCCAGATGCCGGGTGTCGGCGCGCAGCACTCGCTGCTTGACCTCGGCAATGCGCGATGGGTGCATTGAAAAGCTGCGCAGGCCCATCGCCAGAAGGACCTCTGTGAACAGGGGGTCACCAGCCATTTCCCCGCACACGCTCACCGGCTTGCCCGCTTGACGCCCACACTCAATGGTCGATGCCACAAGGTGGAGCACAGCCGGGTGCCATGGGTCGTAGAGGTGGGCCACGAGTTCGTCAGCGCGATCGATGGCCAAGGTGTACTGGATGAGGTCGTTGGTGCCGATCGACAAGAAGTCGAAGTGCGGGGCGAACATCGGGATCATGATTGCAGTGGCGGGGATCTCGACCATCACGCCGACATCAACCGGCGCATGCGGCAGGCCGGCGTCGTCGAGTTCGCTTCTGGCCCGCTGCACCAGAGACAAGGCCTGCCGGGCCTCTGCCAGATTGCCCACCATGGGAATGAGGATGCGGACCCTGCCGAATGCGCTGGCGCGAAGAATGGCGCGCAATTGCTGCAGGAACATCTCAGGCTCCGAGAGGCTCCATCGGATGGCCCGCAGCCCGAGGGCCGGGTTAAGCACATGCTCATGCCGGAGCTCCTGCACTGTCATGCGGTCCAGGGGCTTGTCCGCACCGACATCAACGGTGCGAATCGTGACCGGCAAACCCTGCATGTGGGCCACAGCACGGCGATAGCACTCGAACTGCTCCTCCTCTGAAGGCAGCCTGCCGTTGCGATTCATGAACAGGAACTCGGTGCGAAACAGCCCGATGCCTACCGCCCCGGACTCGATCGCGGCCAAGGCATCGTTGGGCATCTCGATATTGGCCTGCAACTCAACCCGCTGGCCATCCAGCGTGACCGCAGGCGTGTGGCGCAACCGATTCAGCCTGGCGCGCTCCAGCTCGCTCTGGCGCTGCCTGAAGCGGTACTCCTCCAACACGATCGGAGGCGGGTTGACGATCACCACACCCGAGTCGCCGTCAATGACGACCCAGTCGTCCTGCCGGATCAGACGGCTCGCTTCACGCGCGCCAACCACCGCGGGAATATCCATGCTTCGCGCCACGATTGCCGTGTGAGATGTCTTGCCCCCCACATCGGTGACGAACCCGGAAAAGACACTGCGCTTGAACTGGAGCATGTCCGCAGGCGAGATGTCATTGGCCACCAGAATCAGGGGCTCCTCGCCACCAAAGTCCGCCTGAACCGGCGCAGCGCCCTGCGCGGCTGAAGCCGCCGAGGCCCGCTGGAGAGATCTCAGCAGCCGCTCCACCACCTGCTCCACGTCCGCCTTGCACTCGCGCAGATAGTCGTCTTCCATTTCGTCGAATTGGCGCGACAGGACCTCGAGCTGGGCTGAGAGAGCCCACTCCGCGTTGTAGTGCCGTTCCAGGACCCACTGCCGCGTCGCACTGACCATGGCCTCGTCATTGAGCAGCATCAGATGCACATCCAGGAGCGCAGACAGCTCGCCGGGGGCGTCAGAGGGCATCGCCCGCTGCAGGTTCTGCAGCTCCGCGGCAACCTCGGACAGGGCGCGACCGAGTCGATCCAGCTCCGCTTGAACCTGAGATGGCTCCACAAAATAGTGGTCCACATCCATGCGGCTTGAGGCGATGAGCACGGCACGACCTATGGCCACCCCCTTGGAGACCGCCAAACCGAAGATCTGGATGCTCATCGCCCTGCGCCCGGGATTTTTCTACTGGCCTTCGCCGAACTTGTCGTTGAACAGCGCGGCAATCGCATCGAGCGCCTGCTGCTCGTCTGGCCCCTCGCACTCGATCTCGACATCGGCACCCAGTCCAGCGGCCAGCATCATCACTCCCATGATGCTCTTTGCATTGACCCGCCGCCCGTTGCGGCTCAAGTGAACCGATGAGACATGGGAGCCCGCCAGTTTCGTCAGCTTGGCCGAGGCGCGCGCGTGCAGGCCGAGCCGGTTACTGATCGTGACGATGGTCTTGACCATGGGCGGACCTGACTTCCTGATGTTGTGGAGCCCTGCCCTCCAAGGGCAACACGCCCTGGATGGCGCCTGTGACTGCCCGCTCAGCCAAACGCTCCAGGGGCTCGTTCGAGTAGCAAAGCACCCTCCAGAGCATCGGCACATTCACTCCGGCAACGACACGAACCTCGCGGTCCTGACCCAGTTGCTGCGCCACATTGCATGGGGTGGCACCAAACACATCCGTGAGGATCAGCAGCGATTCGTGCGGAGACAGCGCCAACATTCGCCGCGCCCGCTCGGCGATTTGCGCTGGCGGCATCTGCGGCGGCACATCAAGCGCCAACAGACGGCTCGCGCAATCCGGATAGACATGCTCGGCCACGCTGCGCAACGCTGACGCCAGCGGCGCATGGGCAATCAGGAGCACACCGGTGGATTTCATCATCGGATCGGGGTCGGAGAGCCTATTCTGCCCCGTTGCCCGGCTCATGGGTCCGCCCATCGATCCTGGGCGTCTCCGGAAACAGCAGGAACCAAAGGTAGCTGGCCAAGCAGGCCGAGGCCAGCAGCGCAAAGGCACCCTGGTAGGCCAGCGCGCGAGTCCATCCCAGCCAGGTCAGGCCGTCAATCATGAGCCCCAATCCCCACTGCACGCAAAAGACGCCCAGAAAGATCACCAGGTTGTAGGCCGACAGAGCCCGGCCCGCCAAACGGGCGGGAAATGCCTGACCCACCGCCGGTTGGCAAAGCGACAGCATGACGCAGGAGACACACCAGGCGGCGATCATCGCCGTCCCGGCCCTGGGCCCCAATGCGGCGACCGCTGCAAGCAGCAGACAACTCAGCGGGCTGACCCAACGCACCAGGCGCTGAGCGTCCCAGCCCAGACGGGTCAGGCGGGGCACGATGATTCCAAGGCCGGCAAACGCCAGCAGCATGCACAGGTTGATGAGGAACAGGCCCTGGGCCGACCCGGCCGGGCCCAGACCTGCCACTTCATTGAGCCACGGCCCGGCCCAGAGTGCCTGGACTGCCACCAAGCCGCCGTAGTGCCAAAAACCGATCGGGGTCATGCGCAGGAATGTCCGATGCCAGAAGATCTCCCCGTAACCGCCCGCCCGCCCCGTCGATCCTTCCCCGCTCTGGGCTGGCGTTCGATCGGCCGGCACAGCCCAAAGGATGAGCGCCGCACACGCAACGATGCCGGCTGCGGACAGCCAGAAGAGCCCCCGCCAGCCCACCAGGGGCAGCAGCGCATGCACCGGCACCGTGGACATGAGCATTCCGAAAGACCCCGTCATGAGCATCCAGGAGGACGCGCGGAGCTGCACTTCGGGACTGTAGAAATGACGAAAGCTGGTCAGCGCGGCCATGAGCCCTGCCGACAGGCCAATGCCCATGAGCGTGCGCGCGACCAGCAACGCCTCGAAGCTCTGTGCTTGGGCAAATGCCGCGCAGGCCAATGCGCCGACGCCCATCAAGGCCACAACAACCCGCTTCGGCCCGATTCGGTCCAGGGCAGCTCCAAGAGGCAACTGCGTGCTGGCAAAGCCGGCGAAGAACACGCCGGCAAGCAGGCCAAGATCGGCTGCAGACAGCCCCAGCTCCCGGCTGAACTGCGGAGCCAGCGTCGCCGTGACAGCCCTCAGAAGCGCCGAAAAGAAGTACCCCAGGGCAAAGGCCAGAAACACCACCACCGCTTCTCGGCGGCCCAGGCTCATGGCTTGGCCTGCAGCCGGCCAAAGAACTCCTCGATCGCCTCTGCCCTCAGGTTTGGGCCGTGCATGCTGAGTTGGAACAATTGCCCGTGGAGCGCGAAGAAGAGTGCCTGAGTGGCCACGGGAGCCTGGTCCTGACCTGAGCGACGGTGCCGAGTCCACTCGGGCGTGAGGGCAGACGGCACCTTCACGCTGGCCGGGGCCGCCTGGCCATCCTCAGACAGACCCCATCGCTGGGCAGCCGACTCGCGCAGAGCCTTCAAGGACTCCTGGACCTCGGCCCGAGCCAGCGGCAGATCGACCACCGGCGTCATCTGCAACGCGGCAAAGGTGACACCTTCGGCGTCGCAACTGTGCAGGCTCGCAGCCCAGGTCCAGCCGCCAAGCTTGACGGATCGCTCCTGCACACTCGGCTTGCAGGGAAACAGGCCCGTGACCTGGCCTCCGGACAGTCGCACTTCCCGCCAGTCCAGAGCCGGGGTACAGGCCGCGAGGCAAATGAGCGCTGCGAGCGCCTTGGCGATTCTGATCATTCGTTGATTATCGCGATCCCCCGCCAGGGTCAGGGTTGAGCGCACGGCAGACCGCAGCGTCGCAGAGTGATGGTATAATCTTCCGCATGAAAAGGGTCCAGGACAGCCTCCGCCGACGCACCCTGCTGAAGCAAGCCGTGGCGCTGATCGGCTCGGCCGGATCGGTTTTGGGGCTCGGCGGATGCGGCAGACGCGATCCCGCCCCGGATGCGCAATTCGTCAGGCTCGATGGCAGTGCTGCCACGGTGTCGCAGCAACGGGGCAAAGTGCTCCTGGTGAACTTCTGGGCAACGAGCTGCGCCACCTGCGTGGCGGAGATGCCTGGCCTGGTCGAAACACACAGGCGCTTCAACGCGAGAGGCTATGAAACCCTGGCTGTGGCGATGAGCTACGACCCCCCCGCCTATGTGTCCAACTTTGCCCAACGCCGCGAGCTTCCCTTTTGGGTGGCCATCGACCACACCGGGGCAATCGCCCGGGCCTTCGGCGATATCCGCCTCACGCCCACGACGTTTCTGATCGACAAGCGTGGCCAGGTGGTCAAGCGCTATGTGGGCGCACCGGACTTTGACGCGCTCAACAAGCTCATCGAGAGCCTCCTGGCTGAAGCCTGACCAGACGCGCAGCGCTCTTGGCGGCGGCCCAAGCCCAGAACTGCGGGCGGCCGCGGTCAAGCCAGACCGGCCGCAAGCGCCTGCTGGTCGGCGTGGTAGGAACTGCGCACCATGGCGCCCACGGCGGCATGGCTGAACCCCATCGAGCGCGCCGCTTCCTCAAAGCGCCTGAACCCGTCCGGGTGCACATAACGCTGAACCGGCAGGTGGTGCCCTGAGGGAGCGAGGTACTGGCCGATGGTCAGCATGTCCACGCCGTGCGCCCTGAGGTCGAGCATCACCTGCAGGATCTCATCGTCGGTTTCACCCAGGCCCACCATGAGCCCGCTCTTGGTGGGCACCTGGGGGTGAAGCGCCTTGAACTTTTTCAGCAGGTTCAGGCTGAAGGCATAGTCGCTGCCCGGACGGGCCTGCCTGTAGAGGCGGGGAACGGTCTCCAGGTTGTGGTTCATCACATCGGGCGGTGCGTCCTTGAGAATGGACAGCGCGCGGTCATCCCGACCGCGAAAGTCAGGCACGAGAATCTCGATGCGGGTCTGCGGCGAGAGGGCGCGGATCTGCCGAACGCACTCCACGAAGTGGCCCGCCCCTCCGTCGCGCAAATCATCCCGATCCACGCTCGTGACAACCACATAGGCCAGCTTGAGCGCGGCAACTGTCCTGGCCAGGTTCAGCGGCTCATCAGGGTCCAGCGGGTCAGGCCGGCCGTGGCCCACATCGCAAAACGGGCAACGCCTCGTGCACTTGTCACCCATGACCATGAAGGTGGCCGTTCCCTTGCCAAAACATTCGCCGATGTTGGGGCAGGAAGCCTCTTCGCAGACGGTGTGCAGGCGGTGCTCGCGCAGGATCTGCTTGATTTCATAGAAGCGGGTGCTCGGGCTGCCGGCCTTGACTCGAATCCAATCGGGCTTTCGGAGCGGCTCCGCCGGAACCACCTTGATCGGGATGCGGGCCGTCTTGGCCTGAGCCTTCTGCTTGGCCGTGGCCTCATAGGGCTGGGGGGGCGGTTCCTGGCGACTCATGCGCGAATTGTCACCCGACCTCGGCCGCCCCTGTGCATCAAGGGGTCAGCTTGGCGCGGATCTGTTCACCCCAGAACTGCGCAACATCCTGAATGCAGGCCTCGACCCCAAGGCTGGACATGTCCACCGTGCGCAGGCCCGGGTGGCCGCAGGGGTCGATGCGGGAAAAGGGCTCCAGATCCATCGCCACATTGAGCGCGGCGCCGTGGTAGGCGCAGTGCGCGGTCACCTTGATGCCCAGGGCCGCGATCTTGCCGAGCCCCCGGAAGGGATCGCCCTTGGGCGCCGGGCCCTGAAGACCCGCATGGGCGTGGGGGTCGCCGATTCGCACATAGATTCCCGGGGCGCCCGCCACTCGGTGGCCCGTGAGATCCCAGTGGGCCAGCACCGACTGGATTGAGGCTTCGAGCCGAAAGACATACTCTTTGACGTAGATGCCCAACCGCCTGAGATCCACCAAAGGGTAGGCCACCACCTGGCCAGGGCCGTGATAAGTCACCTGGCCGCCTCGATTGGTGGTCAGGACCGGAATTTCTCCAGGCGTCAGAAGGTGCTGGGGGCGCCCCGCCAGCCCTTGTGTGAAGACAGGCTCGTGCTCCACCAGCCACAACTCGTCCTGTGTGTGCGCGCTGCGCTGGTGCGTGAAGGCCTGCATCCGTGCGATCACCAGGGCGCAAGGCTGCCGACCGAGTTGCCTGATGATCATGCTCTCAGCCCCCCCCTGCAACCGGCTCAGAGAACCACCTTGACCATCGGATGGCTGCTCAGTGCCCGGTAGATCTCATCAAGCTGTCGTCGGCTGGTGGCTGTCACTGTGAGGGTCAATCCGAGGTACTTGCCCGAGCGGCTGGGGCGGCGCTCTATCGTGGCCGAGTCGAAGCGTTCATCATGGACACGGGCCACGGCCACGACCGCCTCTTCGAACCCCGGGACCTGCGCGCCCATCACCTTGATCGGAAAGCGGCAGGGGTACTCGATCAGGCTGTCCAACCCCGAGCTGTCCGGAGGCTGGGTCATGCAAAGGCCCTGGCGATGGCTGCAGGCATCACTGGATCCAAAGACGCAATGAATCCCATGCGCGGCCGATAGGCCCGGCCTCGGGCACCGCCTCAAGGACCACCAAAGGAAGCTCGGCCACGGCCGTCCCTGCAGAGTTGGTCACCTTGACGCTGCCCACCCGCTGACCTTGAGCCAAAGGCGCCACAAGAGGGTCAAGGCGCTGGAGCTCGGTTCGAAGCCTGTCGGCGTCCCCGCGAGGCACATTGACCACCACGCCGCCCAGGACGCCCAGCTTGGCCTGAGCGGACTTTCCCTTCCAAACCGTCGGCTGGGCCAGGGGCTTGTCCGCCTCGAAAAGTCGCACGGCGTCCCAGGCCGAGTAGCCCCAATTGAGCAGCTTCTGGCTTTCGGCGGCCCGAGCTTCGCGGGAGGCTGCGCCCATGACCACCGTCAGCAATCGGCGCTTGCCGCCGGGAAAGTCGCGCTGCGCAGAGGCCACCAGGCAATAGCCGGCCGCATCGGTGTGCCCCGTCTTCATGCCATCGACCGTGGGATCTCTGCGCAACAGGAGGTTGCGGTTGTCCTGCCGGATCTTGTTGAAGGTGTATTCGCGCACCGAGTAGTAACGGTAGTGCTCGGGGAAGTCTCGGATCACTCGCGCAGCGATCGTCGCCAAATCCCGGGCGCTGCTGCGATGCCCAGGCTCCGTCATGCCGGTGGCGTTCCTGAAGTTCGTGTTCTTCAGTCCAAAGGCCTGGGCCTGGCGATTCATCATGTCGACGAACGCCTCTGCGCTTCCGCCCACCGCCTCGGCCAACGCCACTGAGGCGTCGTTGCCGGATTGAACGATCATGCCGTGCAGCAGCTCCTTGCGCTCGCCCCACGCGCGCCGGCTGACTGGCAGCTTCTGGTCCAGCCTGAGCTTGCCCTCCTTGAGAGCTTGAAATGTCAGATAGGCGGTCATCAGCTTGGTCAGCGAGGCGGGATCGGAGGGAGCGTCTGCATCGCGCTCGGCCAGAGTCCGCCCGGTGGTCAGGTCCATCAGCACATACTGTCGCGCCGCCACCTCCGGCGCGATCACAGTCTGGGCCTGAACGGGCCGGGCCACGCAAAGCAGCGTGACGACGGCCAGCGCCATCAGTGCATGGAGGCTTGGGCGGTGACGGGCGTGGCCAGCGGGTTTCATTGCAGGTCCGGTTGAAGGGCACGCAGGACCGTGCCCTTGAGCAGGGGCAGTTGGCCGTGGAAGAAGTGGCCGACCCCAGGCATCACGATCACGGGCAGAGACTTGGGCCTGGCCCAGTCCAGGGTGGCCTGAAGGGGAACAACCTCATCAAGCTCACCATGGATGACGACGGTGTCGGCAGGCACACCGGGAACTTCGAAGCTGGCCGTGGCCGGGCCCACCAACACCAGACGCTTGGCCGGTCGTGAGGACTGCTGTAGCCTTTGCGCCAGGCATGCGGCCACATGGCCTCCAAAGGAAAATCCGGCCAGCAGAAGCGGCTCGCCGGGCTTGGCCACGGACGCCACGACGCACAGGGCATCCTCAACTTCACCTCGACCCGCATCCCACCGGCCTTC
>CAYYYC010000053.1:0-2291 GCA_964475695.1 uncultured Rubrivivax sp. | reverse complement strand
GGACTTTCCCACGCCGCGGTAATTGAATCTGAGCGCCCGCCAGCCCAGCTGTGCGAACGCGCGCGCCAGGGTCTGGACCACCTTGTTGTCCATCGTCCCGCCATGCAGAGGATGCGGATGGCAGACCAAGGCCAAACCCTGGGCAGGTTGCCCTGGAGCGGCCTCGTCCAGGCCCACTTCGAGCAGACCGGCCGGGCCGCGCAGGAGATCGCGCTGGGTTCTGGCGTTCAACATGGCCGGAGTGCCTCACCGGCCGACATCGGGAGGCAGCATCAAGCGCTCGATCGGGCGGCCTTCGATGAGATGGGCCTGGATGATTTCGTCGATGTCGCGCTCGTCCACATAGGTGTACCAGGTTCCTTGGGGGTAGACCACGGCCACCGGGCCGCCGGCGCAGCGATCGAGGCAGCCGGCGCGATTGACCCTGACACCGCCCGGGCCCTGCAGCCCAAGCGCCTTGACTCGAGACTTGCAGTGCTCAAAGGCCTTCTGCGCAGCCTGCTGGGCACAGCAGGCCTGCCCGTTGTCGCGCTCGTTGAGGCAGAAGAACACATGGTGACGGTAGTAGGTCATTCTCAAATTGTAGGCAGGCACGCCATGTCGCGCCCGCAGCCGGATCGGGGGGTAAGGCGGCGGCTGGCTCAGCGTTGCGCAAAGGCGCTCTGGTGGCCGCCGGCGGCCAACCGGCGCATCAGCCAAGCCATGGCCAGGTAGGGCCACAGCCAAGCCATCCAGATGGCCAGGCCGTGAAACCTGATGAAGCGGCCCTGCTCCCACGCCTGCAGGTTCAGGGTGTGGTACGAGCCCGTGGGCATCTGTGCGCCCAGCGCCACGCCGGCCACAAGCACAAGCAGAGCCACGGCTGCGCACCAGCGGCTTGGCAGCCAGACCAGAGGCAACGCCAGCGGCAGGCACAGGACCGCAGCAGCCAGTGCCGTCGGAGTCAACCAACTCCACGCGTGCGCGGGGCCGAAATTCAGCGCGGTCGACAGCGTCATGCCACCGGCCGCCACCCCGGCCATGAAGGCCATCAGCAGGCTGCGGCGCAACCCACTGGGCATCGCCGCGCTGCCCAGGGCCAGCGGTGCCAGCGCCCCCAGGGCGATGGCCATCACCTGCGCGGGCACGGACAGTGCCGGCTCTGGCCCGTGCTCGGACAGGATGTCCAGGTCGAACTCGATACCCAAGGCGCTCAGGGGCAGTTGGCCAAACAGAGCAAGCGCAAGCGCCCGGATCTCCTCCCAGCACTGACCCAAGGCAAAAGGAAGGGATGCCGGGGCCAGCAGCGCCACCGGCCAAAGCGCCAGCAGCACCAGGGCTGCCGCGCTGTCGTGCGCGAACCAGCGGTCTCGAAGCAACTGTCCTCGCTCAAGCCATCCCACGCGGTGGGCAAGCACCGCTGCCAGTGCGCCGGTTGCCGCCCCTGCGGCATTGCCCACCCAATCGCGCAGCGACGGCACCCGCCGGGGCAGGAACATCTGCATCACTTCCATGGCATAGGAGAGCAACGCCGGCGCAATCAGGCCGGCAACCAACGCCAGCCCTGGGCTCCAGCCCCGCCGCAGAAACGCCACGGACAGACACAGACCCAAGGGCACATAGCCCAAATAGTTCAGCCACTCGTCGGCGTGGTCACGCCATCGCGGCCACGGCAAGCTCATGACGGCCGACAACTCCGAGCCCGCAGGCCATCGCCAACCCTGGAACGGATACAGGCTGGCGTAGACCACAAGGCCAACCATCACCACAGCGGCCAATCCCGACAGGCTCAGCCCACGCTCCGCGCCGTGGGGCGAGAGGTTGAACGAGCCCGTTGGCCTGCGCCGCCTGATGACCATCCGCCGTCCGCCAGGATCTCAGAAGGGCTTGACCACAACCAGGACAACGATCGCTGCAAACAGCAGCACCGAGGCCTCGTTGAAGACCCGAAACCACCGGTGCGAGCGAGTGCTCGTGCCGGACTTCAAGCCGCCGAGCAGGCGTGCACAGGCATGGTGATAGGCGCCCGCAGCCACCACCAGCCACAGCTTGGCGTGCATCCAGCCACTGCCCGGGCCCTGCCCGATACCCACGCCAAGCCACAACCACAAGCCGGCCACCACAGCCGGCACCATCAGGAGGGTGGAAAAGCGCAGAAGCTTGCTCGCCATCAGCAGCAGCCTCTGGCGCTCGGCCGTGCTTTCGGGCGCGACCATCGCCAGGTTCACGAACAACCGTGGGAGGTAGAACAGGCCTGCGAACCAACTGGCCACGAAGATGATGTGCAGGGCCTTGACCCAGAGGTAGGACTG
>CAYYYC010000052.1:0-11341 GCA_964475695.1 uncultured Rubrivivax sp. | reverse complement strand
AACGGCTGCCCGGTCGGCCCCGGTCGCGGTTCGGGGGCCGGGTCGCTGGTGGCCTTTGCCCTGGGCATCACAGACCTGGATCCGCTGCGCTGGGGCTTGCTCTTCGAGCGTTTTCTCAACCCCGAGCGTGTCTCGATGCCCGACTTCGACGTCGACTTCTGTCAGGCCAACAGAGAGCGAGTGATCGAGTACGTCAAGGGCAAGTACGGGCGCGATGCCGTCAGCCAGATCGCCACCTTCGGCACCATGGCGGCCAAGGCTGCCCTGCGCGATGTCGGGCGCGTTCTCGGCATGGCCTATGGCCATGTCGACGGAATCGCCAAGCTCATTCCAGCGCCGCCGGGCAAGACGGTCACACTGGCCAAGGTTCCTGCCGACCATGACCCGGCCAAGGACACCCTGATCTACGCGCGGCGGGAGGCGCCGGAGTTGGAAGTCAGGGAAAGGGCCGAGGAGGAGGTGGCGGAGCTTCTTGCATTGGCCAGCCGGGTTGAAGGGGTGGTGCGCAACGTGGGAATGCACGCCGGTGGCGTGCTCATTGCGCCGGGCAGGATCACTGATTTCTGTCCCCTCTACCAACAGCCTGGCAGCGAATCGGCCGTCAGCCAGTTCGACAAGGACGATGTGGACCTTGTGGGCCTGGTCAAGTTCGACTTTCTTGGGTTGGCCACGCTGACCATCCTGCAATTGGCCAAGGAGTTCATTCTCGAGAGGAGGCCGCAGCTCGCCGACTTTTCCTACGAGTCCCTGCCCCTGGACGACCCCGGTGTCTACCGCCTCTTTTCCGAGGGCCTGACGGAGGCGGTGTTTCAGTTTGAAAGCCGGGGGATGCAGGGGATGCTGCGGGAGGCCAAGCCCACCCGTATGGAAGACCTGATCGCGCTCAATGCGATGTTCAGGCCCGGGCCCATGGACAACATCCCGAGTTTCTGCGCCCGAAAGCACGGCCGGGAGGAGATCAGCTATCCGCACCCCCTGCTCCAGGGTGTCTTGGCGGAGACCTACGGCATCTTCGTCTACCAGGAGCAGGTGATGCAGGCCGCTCAGATCATGGCTGGCTATTCGCTTGGAGCGGCTGACCTGTTGCGGCGAGCCATGGGCAAGAAAAAGCCTGAGGAGATGGCCCAGCAGCGCAAGGTCTTCAGGGCAGGCGCTGTGGCGCGGGGGATTACCGCAGAGCAGGCCGATGAAGTCTTCGACCTGATGGAGACCTTCGCCGGCTATGGCTTCAACAAGAGCCATGCCGCAGCGTATTCGCTTCTGGCCTACCACACGGCCTGGGTCAAGGTCCATTGCACGGCCGAATTCTTTGCCGCCAACATGACCGTCGAGCTTGACGACACCGACAAGCTCAGGGTGCTGCGCCAGGATGCAATGCAGCACTTCGGCATCGTCTTCGATCCGCCCGACATCAACCTCGGCGTCTGGCGTTTCGAGCCTGTGTCGGGCGCTCAGGGCGACCGAAGGATTCGCTGGGGCCTCAGCGCAATCAGGGGGACCGGTCGCGGAGCGATCGACGCGATCGTGGCCGCTCGCGACGGCACCGGGCCCCGTGAGGGCCACGGCGCGGGTCCCTTCAAGAGCCTGTTCGACTTCGCCGCCCGAGTGGATCGCACCCGCGTGAACAGGCGCGTGGTCGAGGCGCTGATCAAGGCTGGAGCCTTCGACGGCCTTCATCCCGAGCGCGAGCGCGCCTTGGCCAGCGTCAGTCTGGCCTTCGAATGGGCCGACGACCAACAGGCCAATGCACTGCAGGTGGGGCTATTCGACACTGGCGATGTCCACGGCTCGAGCACTCGGGAGCCCGAACTGGCCGAGGCCGGCGCATGGAGCATTCGCGAGCGCCTGCTGGCCGAGAAAGCGGCGCTGGGCTTTCATTTCAGCGGACACCTGTTCCGGGAGCACGAGAGTGAAATTCGCCGCTTCGTGCCCCAGTCCATTGCCGGGCTCAGGGACACCCGTGAACTCGTGCTCGTTGCGGGAATCGTGGGTCCGGTCAAGGTGATGAACTGGCAGCGCGGGCGTCCGAGCGTGTTTCCGCTGGATGACGCCAGCGAATCGATCGAAGTCGTGGCCGATGAGGCGCTGGTCGAGGCCCACAGGAAGCTTTTGCGCGAGGACGAGCTCATCATCCTGCAGGGCCGGGTCCAGCGTGACCGCAGCACAGGAGGACTGCGTCTGAGTGCCCAACAGATTCTCGACCTGCCTGCGGCGCGCGCGCGTTTTGGCCGCTACCTGAGCATCACGGTGTCCGGCCATGATTTGCCTGTGCGCGATGTCCTGGAGCTGTGGCCGGCGCAGATCCGCAAAACCGACGAGGGACAGACCACCGAGGGCCTGCGGATTCGGGTCAGGGTCCGGCGAGACGCCGTTTCTGCGCAGCAGCCCGTGTTGGCGGGGGAGGGCTTTGAGCTGATCGGCGCTGTCGGGGATGTCGACCTGGGTGACGCCTGCCGCTTCTGGCCGGTCGATGAGGCCCTGGCCCGCTGGCGATCCCTGGCCCACGAGGGCCAAGCCGCCATCGTCTACGAGGCGGGGTCGCAGCCCCTGGGGAGGTAGACCGAGCGGCGGGGAAAGGCGCCTCAGACTGGAGGCGGCTGCCCCGCGATATGGAAGCCTGCCTCGGCCCAGCCCACCAGGGCGCGTCGGTTCACGCCTTTGACCCGCCGGCGCAGGTCGGCCCAGTCCTCGAACCGGCCCAGAGAGCGGGCCCTGAGCACCCGCTCGGCCAACTCGACGCCCACGCCCCTCACGGCCTCGATCTCTGCTCGTGTGGCCGTGTTGAGGTCATGGTCGGGGTGGGCACCGACGCGGCTCATGCCCAGGGGCTGCGCCGCAGTCAGCAGCGGCCAACCCAAAGCCAGAGCGAGGACTGTTCGCCTAGGCGCGTCCACTTTCCAGCAAATCCAAGGTTCGCGCCCAAACTTCCTCGACACTCGGCCATCGCGGCCAGTGTCTTTCAATGTGAACATTCGGCCCCCATGCGCCCCAGTGACCCGGCTCCGTCGGTCCGAGCACCGACAGCACAGGCGCGCCAACGGCCGCTGCAAGATGCCCCGGCCCGGTGTCGTTGCTGACCATCAGCGCGCTGTGCCGCATCAGCCCGGCCAGGGTGCCCAGATCGACTCCAGGCAGGATCACGCAGCCCCCGAAGGCCCGCTGCGCCTCCTCCAGTTCGCCCGGCCCTGGGCAGATCACGATGGGCCGGTCGAGCCGCTGTGCCGCATGGGCGATGAAGTCTGCGAACAGCGGCCAATGCTTGTCCTGGCCTTCGAAGGTGCCGCCGGCAAATGGGCAGGCCATGACGAACCCCGGAGCCAAGGCATGGCCCTTCATCAGTTCCTCGGCCTGCTGTGCATGCCGGTCGGAGACCTTCCACTCAAGGGCCTTCGGGGGCGGCTCATCGAGCCCCAGAAAGTGCTGACCCAATCGCCAATAGACCTCCAACTCGTGCCCGCCGCGGCCCAGGCGGGGGCGCGGCCAGGACCGGTGCAGAAGCAGGGCACGACCCTCGCCGTCATAGCCTATGGCTCTGAGTCCCGCCAGTCGCATTTCCAGGGCGCTGGACGCCGAGTAGGGAAGGCTCAGGGCATTGATGCCTTCGGGCGAACCCCAGCGCTGGCCTGAAACATCACGCCGCCAGGCAGAGAGCTGGGAAATCCTCAGAGCCTGAGAGGTGCCGAGCCGCTCGACCGGCCAACCGAACCCTGCCAGCAGGTCCGGCGCCCAACCCTTGCCCACGAGGGTGAGGTGATGTCCCGCAGCCTGCAGGCGCGAAAGCATGGGTGTTGCCAGGACCACGTCGCCGACCCAGTTGCGCAGCCGCACGATCAGTGGTGCCGCCGGATGACCCGAACGGGACCCGGGCGCGGGCTCAGCCATCAGTCTCTTCTCCCTGGGATTGAGGGCGCATCAGAACCACCCCCAACAGCGCGACCGCAAGACAGAAGGCATAGCTGCCATGCGTCATGTTCGCATTGAAAAGCAGTCCTGTGCCGTGAACGACGCCGATCCCCAGGCATTGCCAGCGCATCTGCCCGGGACCGGCACGCCAGGCCATCGCCAAAGGGGCGCAGGCGCTGAGGATCGCCGCAGCCAGCCCCGGCAGGCCGTGATCCACAGCCTGGTTGAGGAACTGCTGGTGCACATGGGTCAAAGGCTGCACCGAGGGCATGCTTGCCGGCGGGATCACTTCCTGCACCAACGCGATGCGCTGTTGCGCGCCGATGCCCGCCAGCGGATGCTCAAGCACGCTTTGCCAAGCCGCCTGCCAAAGCAGAATCCTTGAACCCAGTGAAGAACCGGGCTCGGGCGCAGAAAGGCTGGCCACCTCGGCCAGAAGATCCAGCAAGCGCAGGCCGCGTTCCACCTGCGGCGGCTGGAGGCTGTCGTAGCCGATGCCCGCAGCCAGGGCCACGATCAGGACTGACAAAGCCCAGGCACCGGCCAGGCGCCTGTTTGCCGAGATGGCCACCCCCAAGAACAGCAGCCAAGGCATGACGATCCAGGCGGAGCGGCTGCGGCTGCCCACGATCGCGACGATTCCGGCCAGAACAGCCAGCCCCAGGGCGATCCGGCGGGCCCGATCGGGCCTGGTGCCGCTGGGCCCGATGAGCGCCAATGGGGCCAGAACCACCACAGCCAGAGCCGTGGAGGTCGCCCAGGGGATGGCTGTGCCCGGCAGGTCGGCCCGCGGCCAGACCAGTGCCACGATCGCGGCCACCATCAGCTGCAGCCCCAAGGACCAGACCAAGGCCTGGCCCAAGGAAACTCGCCATTCGTGAGAGCCCGATCCCTCCCTTGGCCCCATGGCCCGATGCGCTCCGTGGCGCCAAAGCGCGGCTGCAACCAGCAGGGCCACCAGCGCCTTGCCGTCCTGCCGCATCGCGCGCAGCGGCTCCTGGTGCCACAAGCCCAGCCCTGCCTCGAGCACGCAGGCCAGCCCCAAGCAGGCCAAAGCGGGGCCCAACGCCCCAAGCCCGGTGCCTGCATGCCCGGAGGGGGTCGCCGACGGGAGACGCCCGAACAACCAGGCCGCAGCTGCGGCCAGGAGCCAGAAGGTCCAGGACCATCCAGGTGCGTCTTCAAGCACCGGGGAGACGATCATGCACAGCAGCGCCAAGCCCAAGGGCAGCCCAACGGCGCGCGAAGGCCCGCTCACTGCGCGTCCTTGCTCGACGAACCTGTGCGATGGTCCGGCGCCGCTGCGGTCCAGCCCAGCCGGCTGGCCTGTGCCCAGGATACCCAGCGGCGTGGCTTCAAGCGCCAGCCTTCCAGCGCACGGCCCAGCAGGGGTTGGCGCTGCCTGGCCTGCATCCACCACTGACTGAGCCACTGAGTGTCCTGCCCCATTCGAGCGCACGCGCGGGCCAGCCGGACAGCCTGTTGCGAGACGAAATCGGCCCAGGCGGCGTCGAAATGGGGATCGTCCATGAGATCCCCAAGCGCCAGGGCCCAGTCTCGCAGCTTGTCCTGATTCATGGTGCCCAGGATGCTGCCCGGGTTGCTTCGGTAGCGCACCATGGGCTCACCCAGGTACCAGACCCGCTGCATCCGCGCCATGAGCCTGGGCATCACGCTGAGATCCTCAAACACGCGGCCCTGCGGAAAGCTCAGATCTTCAGGCCAGGCGTCCCGGCGCACCACCTTTCCCCATGCGTGCCACTGCCCGCGCTCCAGCATGCCGTTGATCACAGCCGGCCCGTGGACGAGTCCTGGGGCGGCACTCATGCTTCTGCGATGCTGCTCCCCCCGAAGATGGTGTTTGACCGAGGGCTGGGGACGCAGGACCGCATGGTCGACGACAACGGCCTGCACCTCCGGGTTCAAGTGCACCAGGGCTTTGAGCCTTTGGACCGCACCGGCAAATAGTTCGTCGTCGGCATCCAGGAACCAGAGCCACCGGCCCTGAGCTGCCCTCATCAACCCATTGCGAGCCGCGCTCACGCCCACGCGAGCCGGTGCAGTGATCACCCGAAAGGCCGCATGCCCCTGCAGCCTGTCGCGGGCAGCCTGCAGGATTTGGGGCGTGGCATCGCTGCTGCCGTCATCGAACACGATGATCTCGCAGCCCTCATCGAGTTGGGTGACCACTGAGGAAAGGGCAGCCTCGAGCCATCGGGCTGCGTTGTGTGCCGGCATCAGAACGCTCAGCCATGGCATGCCGACGGCTGCGGCATCGCCCGGGGGCGGCGCGCCAACCAGCGTGTCGAGGAAGTCCTGCCAGTCCTTGACCATGCGATGGACCGAGAGTTGCTCCCGGGCGTGCTCGCGGGCGGCCAAGGCCTGTCGGGCGGCCGCGGCTGGGTCTCTCAGGAGGCGGGCCAAAGCCTCTGCCCAGGCGTCAGGACTGCCGGCCTGGGGCAGGGCGCCCCACTTCCCGCCTTCGAGCACTTCCCTGACCGCGGCCACATCGGTACCAACCACCGCGCAGCCAGCGGCCATGGCCTCGGCCAGCACCAAGCCCATGCCCTCGTAATGCGTGCTCAACGCGGCCACTTGGTGGCGCATCAGCAGCTCGGGCACATCCCCACGGTGGCCGAGGAACTCCACCTGGTCCTGCAGCCCCAGGCTGGCCACAAGGCGCCGGGCGCTCTGCTCATGTCTGACTGAGCCTGCGCCGGCCAGGCGAAGCTTGGGCTGCAGGCCATGGCGTTCTCGGAGCACCACCAGGCTGCGGATGAGTGTCTCGTGATCCTTCTGCGCGCCGAAGCGCGCCACCATGATGATGGCCGCCTCGCGAGAGGGGAAGTCGATCTGCTCGCTGCGGTCAAACGAGGACAGGGCGGTGCCGTTGCGGATCGTGTGCACACGGGCTCGCGCCAGGCCCCTGCCCATCAGAGTGGCCGCAACGGCTGCGCTGACCCCGACAAAGGCGTCCGTGTGCCTGGACAGTCGGCTGGCCTGCCAGCGCTTGAAGGGCGTGTAGCGCTCCCGCACGTTGTGCTCCACCTGCACCCGGTGGGGAACGCCGGCCCAAAGGGCTGCCCAGCGGGCCAGAAGGTGCTCCGGGAATCCGTGGCCGATCACGATGTCCGGCTGCCAGCGCCGGAAAAGATCCCGCAGGGACAGGATCGTGGCCAGGTGGCTCCAACCGGCCACAAGGTGCAGCGCGACGCCCTGGGCCTGCAGTCGAGCCACTCGGTCGGCCGGGGTGCGCCGCTTGCGCCGCAGAGCCAGGGCAACCTCGTGATGCCCGGGCGCATTGAGCGTCAGATCCAGCGCCACCTGGGTTGCTCCGGAGAAACCTCCGCTGGCGACATGCAGCACCCGCAAGCGGCGTTCGGAGTCAGGCGCGTTGGGCCGCATCTTTGGCTGGGCTGGGCACCCGTGATAATCCATCTTCAATGATACAAAACCAAGCGATGCCTTCTTCCGAAAGTCCTCCGCCAACCCCCTTGAGGGCCGTCGATGTGATGGCCCTGCACGACCGTCTGCTGGCCGATCCGGCGTGGCCAGGCCCCGAGGCCCCAAGCCTTGGCGATGTCCACGACATCTGGCACTGGATCGGCGCCAACCATCGGCACAACGCCCAGCTCTGGGCGCAGGAGGACCTTGCCCGCCGAACGACCGTGGCCGACTCGGACATCGCCGCCAACAAGCGTGCGATCGATCGTCACAACCAGGCGCGCAATGACGCCACGGAACGGCTGGATGAACTGCTGCTGCAGCACCTGGGGCTGGTTGATGTCGAGTCGGCGAAGACCGACACGCCGCAGGCTATCGTTCCCGTCGGAGCCCGTCTCAACAGCGAAACGGCCGGCAGCATGGTGGACAGGCTCTCGATCATGGCGTTGAAGACCCATGCGATGCGCCAACAGACTGAGCGCAGTGACGTTGATGAGGCGCACCGCGCCGCCAGCCGGCAAAAACTGCAAAGGCTTGAGCAGCAGCGCCTGGACCTTGGCGCGTGCCTCGACGAACTGCTGCGGGACTCGGCCGCCGGGCGGGCGTATTTCAAGGTGTATCGTCAGTTCAAGATGTACAACGATCCACGATTCAATCCGGCGTTGGTGGCCGAGGCCGCCGCCCGCCGCAGCGGCGGCTCCTGATTCCGCCCGGGGCTTCATCGCACCATGCGTTTGTTGATCGTCAAGACATCGAGCATGGGCGATGTGGTGCATGCCCTGCCCATGGTTGCCGATCTTGCGAAGTGGCTGCCAGGGGTGGAGGTCGACTGGCTGGTCGAGCCGGCGTTCTCTTCACTGCCTGCGCAAAACCCGGGCGTGAGCACTGTCCACCGCCTGCCTTGGCGGCGCTGGAGGCGCTCGCTGCTCGAGCCCCAGACCTGGCGCGCGATGGCAGAGTTGCAGAGTGCCCTGCGGCAGCGGCAGTACGAGTTGGTGATCGATGCCCAGGGCCTGCTCAAGAGCGCCCTGTGGGCCCGGCGCGCGGGCGTGCCCGTCGCCGGCTATGGCCTGGGTTCCATTCGCGAGCCTCTGGCGAGCTTGCTCTATCGCCACCGCCATGAAGTGGCGCGCCAGATGCACGCGGTGCAGCGGTGTCGCAGGCTGGCGGCATCTGTGGCCCGAGCCTTGGGCAGTCAGAGCGCGCCAGGCGATCGGCAGCCGCTGGATGCGCCCGACTTCGGCCTGCAAACGGTTGGAGCCTATGCCCATCCCGGCTTGCCTGTGCCCTATTCGGTGCTGATTCCCAACGCGAGTCGGGTGGAAAAGCACTGGCCTGAGGCCGCCTGGCAGCGCCTGGGCGACCGGTTGCGCGGTTTGGGAATGCCCGCGGTGGTGCTTTGGGGCAGCGCCGGCGAGCAGGCCATGGCAGAGCGGATCGCCGAGCCGTGCGGCGCCTGGGTGCCGCCATTTCTGACCGTGCACGAGGCCGCACAGCTGCTGGCCGGCGCCAAGCTTGTGGTGGGACTGGACACCGGCCTGACCCATGTGGCCGCCGCCTTGGGCAGGCCGGTGGTGGGCATCTACTGTGACCATGAGCCCGGCTTGACGGGCATCACCGGAGCGGTCGCATCGGCCTCGCTGGGCGGCAAGGGAAAACAGCCCACCGAAGCTGAGGTCTGGGCTGCCGTTGAGCAGGTGGTCTCGGCCGCCAGCCAGGCGGCACTCTAGAGCTCCTCGAGGCGTTCAGGCGGATAGCTGTCCCAGCTCAGGCAGCCCGGACACTGCCAGAAATACCGTTGTGCCTCGAAGCCGCAGGCTGCGCAGCGGTAGCGCTGCAGGGGAAGAGCACTGCGCTCGACAGCCCGCTGGATTTGCGCGAGCGCCAGATCCTGCCAATGGGCCGGCGCATGCCTGAGCAGTGCCGCCGCAGCCGAAAGACTGGGCTGCGACTCCAGGTGACGCGCCAGCGCGGCACCGGCGTTCTGCGGCTCCAGCGTGTTGATGGCCTGAAGAACCTCGATGCTCTTGTGCGCCTCATACGCGGACTTCAGCAGAGTCAACGCCTGCCGGGTGAGGCGGACGGCAGTGGCCTGTGCCTGGGCACCGGGCTCGCCCGTCTGGGCCGCGATGCCCTCGGCAATCTCGGCAGCCACCAGCGCCACAGGTGCCTGGGGCAGCGGCAACAGGGCTGACCAAGCCGCGAGCGCGTCTTCCCACAAGCCCTGTCTGGCCAGGATCTGTCCCCGCATCACCAGCGGCCGCGCAGACAGCGCAGACGCTTCATGAGCTTGGTCCACTCGCGCGGCGGCGACCGCCCATTGCCCCTGCTGCATGGCCTGAGCGGCCTCTTCGCACAGATGGTGGGCTATGCGGCCGGCGTAGGAACCCACGCCAGATGCCTGCAGTTCAGCAGCCATGGATTGGGCTGCAGGCCAATCCCTGGCCCGCTCGTAGAGGTCCAGCAGGGCCTGCCGGGCCTGTGTGGCGTAGGCACTGTCGGTCAGTGCGCGGAAGGCCTGCTCCGCGCGGTCGAACAGACCGGCCTTGGCGAAGTCCTGGGCCAACGCGTGTTGGGCGCGCTGGCGGTCCGATGCGGCGAGGTCGGTCCGGGACAGAAGGTGCTGGTGCACGCGCACCGATCGCTCGAACTCGCCGCGCCTGCGAAAGAGATTGCCCAGCGCAAAGTGCAACTCGGTGGTGTCGGGGTCGTTCTGCACCGCCTCGATAAAGGCGTCGATGGCTTTGTCCTGTTGCTCATTGAGCAGCAGGTTGAGGCCTTTGTAGTAGGCGCGCGGGGAGTCGCGCGACTCGCGGCGCTGCTGCCGCAGGTCCAGCCTGCAGGCAAGCCAGCCCAGCGCAAAGGCCACAGCCGGGACGATGAGCAGCCAGACCAGGCCGATCTCAATGGTCATGGCTGTTCCCGAGCCTGCGGCGCGGGCTGCTGTTGTGCCCGACGCTGTCGCCACCAAGCCGGCACCATGGCCACCACGCCCACGGCGCAACCCAAGGCGAATGCCGTCAGCACGATGATCACCAAAGGAGCCTGCCAGTCCAGCCCGAAAAACCACCGCACCGTGGCCGTCTGCTGGTTGTTCAGCGCAAATGCAAACAGCGCGAAGAAGACGAAGGCCCTCGCGAGCCAGGTGAGCAGCCGCATGACGCTAGTGTCGCACCGACCAGCCCAAACGGAGATGCCCGATCCTCGACTAGCCGCCTGGGAGGATTTTCGAGCTCGGGCTGGAGGCCTTGCCGGCGTCCACCGATTCGCGCAAGGCCTTGCCGGGCTTGAAGTGGGGCACGAGCTTTTCAGGGACAACCGCCTGCTGCCCGTTGCGGGGATTTCGTCCGACCCGGGGGGGGCGACGGCTGATGGAAAAGCTGCCGAAGCCCCGAATCTCGACTCGGTGGCCCTTGGCCAGCGCCTCCGACATCGCGTCAAGGATCACCTTGACAGCGAAGTCGGAGTCGCGTTGCGTGAGATGGCTGCAGCGCTCCGCCAGATCAGCCACCAGTTCAGACCGTGTCATCACCATGACCAGAGTCCGTGCGTCCTCACAAGGCGAGGGAGCCGGCGATCCCGCCCGGGCCTGCCCTTACTCCTGGCTGCCCTGGTCCAGCTTGGCGCGCAGGAGCGCACCCAGGCTTGTCGTGCCGGCAGTCTCGCGCTCGTTGGTCTGCGACAGGCGCTGCATGGCCTCCTGCTGGTCGGCGCTGTCCTTGGCCTTGACCGACAACTGGATCGAGCGCGCCTTGCGGTCGATGTTGATGATCATCGCATTGACCTCGTCGCCCTCCTTGAGGACATTGCGGGCGTCCTCCACCCGATCGCGCGAGATTTCCGAAGCGCGAAGGTACCCGGTCACGTCGTCGGCCAGCTCGATCTCGGCGCCTCGCGCATCCACCGTCTTGACCTTGCCCGTCACCAGAGCGCCACGATCATTGATCGTGGTGAAGGTGGCAAACGGATCACCGTCGAGTTGCTTGATGCCCAG
>CAYYYC010000051.1:11220-11584 GCA_964475695.1 uncultured Rubrivivax sp. | reverse complement strand
CCACGCTGTGCCGCGCTGTGTGCACTCAAGTGGCCATTGAGCTGGATGACCCGAAAGACGTTCACGCCAGCGAGCGGCTGCTGCCTGCGGCGCACCGCTGAACCCGATGGCCGACGGCGTTTTCTTGCCGCCGGCTTAGGGAGCGGGTTGGCTTTGGCGGCCGCGCTGACGGACTTCCCGGCGCTGGCCGCCCAAGCCCACGATTTCATCGCGGGTCCGCCGGTGCCCGACCGCGCCCCCGTGCAACTGTCACGCCGCGTCTGGATGATCGAGGCGCCGGATGGCTTTCCCACGCCCGAAAACCGCGGGCTCATGGCCAATGTGGTGTTCGTCATCGGCCCTCAAGGCGTGGTGGTGCTGGATT
>CAYYYC010000051.1:0-11210 GCA_964475695.1 uncultured Rubrivivax sp. | reverse complement strand
GCCGGCTCACCGACGCCCCGGTGGTGGCGGTCTTCAACAGCCACTACCACGGCGACCACTGGCTGGGCAATCACGCCTTTGCGGAGGCCTTCGGCCCGCAACTGCCCATCCTGGCCCTGCCGCACACGATCGAAATGATCAGGGGCCATGAGGGGTCAGTCTGGAGGAGCCTGATGGAGCGCTGGACCCACCAGTCGACGGCCGGGACCGAAATCGTGGCACCCAATCGCGCGGTGCAGCCCGGTCAGGAACTGTCCCTGGGCGGCGTTGGCCTGCGCATGCACCACTACGGCCGGGCCCACACGCCCTCGGACCTGTGCATCGAGGTGCTCGGAGAGGGCCTGACCTATGTTGGCGATGTGGCCATGGGAAACCGCATCGCCAACATGGATGAGGGCTCTTACCCCGGCACCCTGGCTTTTTATGAGCAACTGCGCGCCAACACCCGCGGCCCGCAGCTGTGGGTGCCGGGCCATGGCTCGGCATCCCCTGAACTGCTCGATTCGTATGGGGCCTTCATGCAAGGGATCTGGGAGAACGCGCTGCGGGCTGTGAAGGCACAGCAGAGCGAGTCGCAGGCCAAGGCCATGGTGCTCGCCGATCCGCGCGTGGCTGCGCGCGCTCCCACGATGCAGGGCTTTGCCGGCAACATCGGCAAGTATGTGAGCCTGGCGTATCTCGAGGCCGAGACAGAGGCGTTCTAGCGTAAGCTTTGCGTCCGCCCATCAAGCTCACCATGATGAATTTTCAGAACCGAAGGAGCGCCGCAGGGTTGGCGCCTGTGCGGGCATCGTCCCGTTCTCTGGGCGTCGCCCTGGCCCTTGGCGTTTGTGCCTTGCTCGCGGCGTGCGCCGGCGTGGCGGGCGCTTCGCGCGAGGCCCTGCAGACCGCTGCCCCCGGCGAGGGACACATCGCGCCCAACGCCAACCTTCTGGCCCAGGGAATCCCGCCGGTGCCCGCATCGTTGGCTGCACAGGTGGAGAAGTACACCGACTTCCGCGGCCATGGGTTCGTGGGCTGGCACCCTCACCGGCCAGAAATGCTGGTTTCTCACCGGCTGCCCGGCCAGAGCGTCAGCCAGGTGTTCCGTCTGGCCAGCCCCATGGGTGAGCTCGAAGCCCTGACTTCAGGGGCCGATCCGGTGTCCTTTGCCACCTACGAGCCCAAGGAGGGCCGTCATCTGGTGTTTGCCCGGTCCAATGGCGGCAACGAGGTCACCCAGCTCTACAGGCTGGACTTGCAGTCCCGGCAGGAAACGCTGTTGACACACCCCGATGAGCGTCACAGCTTCGAGACCTGGTTCCATGCGGGCGGGCGCATGATCTTCAGTTCGGTGCCCTTGGACAGGACCGCGCGCACCGGCACCCGCGCCACGGTCAATACGGTGCTGCGGGTCATGGACCCTGACAACCCCGGCGCAGTCGCAGTGCTGGCCGAGCTGCCGGGCCCGGGCTGGAACGCCGGCACCCTGTCCAAGGACGACCGAACACTCACACTGACCCGCTACATCTCGGCCAACGAGTCTCAGGTCTGGTTGCTCGACATGCAGACGGGCCAGCGCCGTCAAGTGCTCCCGGAACCCGGCTCCGCGCTTCGGGGCGTCCATTTCGCGGGTGAGTTCCTGGGCGACGGCT
The DNA here is from genome assembly GCA_964475695.1 of uncultured Rubrivivax sp. Taxonomy (GTDB): domain Bacteria; phylum Pseudomonadota; class Gammaproteobacteria; order Burkholderiales; family Burkholderiaceae_C; genus RFTU01. The sequence continues at coordinate 9,576 of CAYYYC010000051.1, read as the reverse complement.
CCAGTCTGATGGTGCTGACCGATCGGTTCGGCGAATTCCGCGAGGCGGCGGTCTATGACCTTCGAACGGGCCAGCTGCGCCGAGTCATGCCCCAGATCGGGTGGGATGTGGGTGGCGGCTCGGTGAGCCCGGACGGGCGGCTCCTGGCCCTGACCGTGAATGTGGACGGCCGAGATGAGTTGAGGATGTTCGACGGCCAAACTTTCGAGGAAAGGCCGCTGCGTGGGATGCCAGACGGCAGTGTGGGAGCCCTGCGCTTCCACGAGCGGCAGTCCGTGGCGGCCTTTGTCGTCAACAGCGCCAAGGGGCCGGGGCAGATCTTTGCGCTCGATCCCCGAACCGGGCAGGTGCGGCAGTGGACCCGGGCCCACACCCACCGCGACTTGGATGTGTCCTCGTTTTCCGACCAGCAGGTGGTCCGTTGGAAGAGCTTCGACGGCCGCACGATTTCCGGGCTGATCTCGAGGCCTCCGGCGCGATTTCCGGGCAAACGCCCAGTCCTGGTCAACATCCACGGCGGCCCGGAGGCCCAGGCCAAGGTGGGCTTTCTCGGCCGCACCCAGTACTACGTGCAGGAACTGGGGATCACCGTGATTCAGCCCAATGTGCGCGGATCCACCGGCTACGGCAAGACCTTCGTGGCCCTGGACAACGGGCGGCTGAGGGAAGACTCCGTGCGGGACATCGGCGCCTTGCTGGACTGGATCGCCACGCAGCCCGACCTCGACGCCTCGCGGGTGCTGGTCACGGGCGGCAGCTACGGCGGCTACATGAGCCTGGCTGTGGCGGCGCACTACTCGGACCGCATTGCCGGGGCCATCGATGTGGTGGGCATCTCGCATTTCGTCACATTCCTTGAAACCACCGAGAGCTACCGGAGGGACTTGAGGCGTGTGGAGTACGGCGATGAGCGTGACCCGGCCATGCGGGAGTTTCTCCACAGCATCTCGCCGCTGACCAACGCCCACCGGATCCGAAAGCCCTTGTTTGTCGTGCAAGGCCGTAACGATCCGCGGGTGCCGTGGACCGAGGCCGAGCAGATCGTGGCCAAGGCGCGCGCCAACGGAACGCCCGTCTGGTACCTGCGCGCAGAAAACGAGGGTCACGGCTTTGCGCGCAAGGAAAATGCCGATTTCCAGTTCTACTCGACGATTCTCTTCATGCAGCAGACGCTGCTGAGGTAGCGGTGTCTGCCCTGTCGCCCATGAGAAACCTGCGTCCCCACCGGCTCCGCCCCCTGCGCGGGCCCGCGCTTGCCGCTTCCGCGGTCCTGGCCATGGCCTGGCCGGCCGCCCATGGCTCGAACACCGAGCCCCGGGCCGCCGCTGGAACGCCTGCGGCCGTCCAGCGAACGCCCACGTTTTCGAAGGACACGGTGGCCGCCACGCCCGCGCCGGCCGTCCCGGTCCAGGCTACGGCCTTGGTGCGCGGCCTCAAGCATCCCTGGTCGCTGACTTGGCTGCCCGGCGGTGAGATGCTGGTCACCGAGCGTGCCGGAACCCTTCGCCGAATCAGCGCGGACTTCAAGCTCGACCCCAAGCCCATCGAGGGCGTGCCTGCGGTCAAGGCCGCTGTGCAGGCCGGGCTCTTTGACGTGGTGGCGCACCCCCAGTACGCGAGCAACGGGTGGCTGTATCTGGCCTATGCGGAGCCGTCGCCGGGCGACGACGGCGAGTACGGCACTGCGCTGATGCGGGCGCGCCTCAAAGACGGCCGCCTGGTGGACCAGCAAAAGCTCTTTGCCATGTCGCCGAAGTCGCGCCGCGGTTTTCATCTGGGGGGGCGCATCGTCTTCGACACCAAGGGGTACCTGTACCTGACTCTGGGTGATCGGGGTGAAATGGCCCGAGCCCAGGCGCCACGCGACCACGCCGGGTCGGTGATCAGGCTGCACGACGATGGACGTGTGCCGGCGGACAATCCCTTCACATCCAGCCCGACCCAACTGCCCGAGGTCTTCAGCCGGGGCAACCGCAACATCCAGGGCGCGGCCATCCACCCGACCACGGGGGAGCTCTGGGCCCACGAGCACGGGCCTCAGGGCGGTGATGAGCTCAACATCATCCGCGCCGGGCGCAACTATGGCTGGCCCACCATCACCTATGGCGTCAACTATGGCACGGGGACGCGTATCGGCGAAGGCACGGTCAAGGATGGCCTGGAGCAACCGCTTCATGTGTGGATCCCATCCATCGGGATTTCGGGCATGGCCTTCTACACGGCTGGAGCCATCGCGGCCTGGAGGGGCAGCCTTTTGGTGGGCGGGCTCAGCGGCCAGAGCCTGGTGCGACTCGTCCTGGACGGGGAGAAAGTGGTGCGTGAGGAGCGCTTGCTGTTCGGAGAGGTCGGGCGCGTGCGCGATGTCCGGGTGGGACCGGACGGCTGGGTTTACCTGCTCAGCGACTCGCCCGATGGGGCGCTTTGGCGCGTGACCCCGCGCTGAGATCGCAGCCCCGGCGAAGGCGCGGACGGTTGTCGCCGGGCGGACCCGCCCGTTGGATCAATCCGGGCTGAGGTTCGGAAAAATCTGACCTTCAATCATCAATACCGATGTTTCTTCGGCAGGAGCCTTGCGCCACACTCCGGCGTTCGCTGCCCGAGCCCGGGCCTTTCGCATGTCGCGCACGACCCCAACCGATCGGAATTTCACATGGACACCATCGCACCCGCCTGGCTGTGGGCCTTCTTCGTGGCCTCGGTCCTGGCTGCCCTCTTCATCGACTTCGTGGTGCTCAAGAAGCAGGGCGCCCATGAGGTTTCCGTCAAGGAAGCCCTGAACTGGTCGATCGTCTGGGTGCTTCTGTCCTTCGCCTTCAATGGGCTGTTCTGGTGGGCCGTCTTCCAGGAGCATGGCCTGGACACGGCCAACACCCGAAGCATGGAGTTCCTCACCGGCTACCTCATCGAGAAGAGCCTGGCTGTGGACAACATCTTCGTCTTCCTGATGATCTTCACCTACTTCGCGGTGCCGCCATCGTTCCAGAAGCGGGTGCTGATGATCGGCATCGTCGGCGCCATCGTGCTGCGCACGGTGATGATCCTGCTGGGCTCGTGGCTGATCAACGAGTTCCATTGGGTGCTTTATGTCTTTGGCGCCTTCCTCGTGCTGACCGGCGTCAAGATGTGGTGGGCCGCCGGCAAGGAGCCCGACCTGCAGAGCAACCCGGCGCTCAGGCTGCTGCGCCGGTTCATGCCGGTCAGCAGCCGCTTTGATGGCGAGAAATTCTTCACCATGGAGAACGGCAGGCGCATTGCCACCCCCCTGCTGCTGGTGATTGCGATGGTCGGCCTGACGGACGTGATCTTTGCGGTGGACTCGATCCCCGCGATCTTCGCCATCACCACCGACCCGTTCATCGTGCTGACATCCAACATCTTTGCCATCCTCGGCCTGCGCGCGATGTACTTTCTCCTGGCGGCGGTGGCCGCCAAGTTCCATCTGCTGAGCTATGGGCTGGCGGTGATCCTCACGTTCATCGGCGTCAAGATGCTGCTGATCGATGTCTACAAGATTCCGGTCCTGGTCTCTCTGGCTGCGGTGGTGGCCATCCTGGCTGTGACCATGGTGGCCAGCCTTCGCACCGCCCCTAAAGTGGCCGCGCGGTCGGAAGGCTGACCAGCAGGTTGTGGGGCTTGAGCCGCAACTGCCCATCGGCATTGCGGCTCAGGCCCAGATAGACCGGGCGGCCCGCCATTTCGGGCAGGGCCTGGGCAGGCTGGATGAATCGGAGGGCGAAAAGGCTGACCAGGAGCCCGCGCCGGTGCTCATCCACCTCCCGCCCTTCGTAGAGATCGTTGAGCAGGCTGCTGGACTGCGCATCCAGCCCCACATGCCAGCGCCAGTGCCCGTCCTCGATTCGCGACAGCGGCGTGATCGTCACCTCCAGCCCCAGGAGGTGGGCAAGCCAGCGCTGCAGGACCCTGCACAGCGCCGTCAGCCCGGATTCGGCGCGGGCCAGGGTGAACTGCAAGCCGTGGCCCAGGTCCTGTCGCTGCTCGTGACGCAAGTCCAACAGAAAGTCATGCTCCCTCGGACCCTGGGCGCGCTGCCAGTAATCTTGCGCATTTTCGGGAGTGAGCACCTGCAGGTGGGCCGCGCGCAGCGGCGCTTGAGCCTGCGCCAGGAGCCGCCCGAGTTCGCCGAAGCCTCCGGTCTCATTGAGCAGGTCCAGGGTTTGCGCATCGCCGGCCAGCAGAGCGCCCTCGTGCAGCGTGATCCGTTGGGGCCTGAAGAGCATCTCACCGGCTCTGGCCTCGAAGGCGTCATCCACGCCCTGCAGGATGTGGCGCACGATGGCTTGCGTCATGGCCTGCATGAACGGCGGGGCCAGGCTGACCCGATGGCTTCGCACCTGCTGCAGATAGCAGGCCTCGATGCTGCCGGCCGAAAGCAGGGCATCCCGAAAGCCCAAGAACGCCCGGTAGTTGTCTGCCGCATCCGTGTCCGCCAGGGTCTGCAGCCGCGGCTCGGCCACCGGCATCAGCGGGTCGTCCCTGAGGGCATGGTGCAGCCTGCGCTCGGCCGCGCAGGACTCCTTCACCAAAGCGAGCTCGGGCCGATCCAGGAACCGCCCAAGCCAGGTGGCGGTGGGGGTCAGCCACCCGGCGCCATCGCGCTGGAGCAGCCCCCAGCCCACCGAGGGCCAGAAGTCGTTCATCAGCCACAGTGTAGGCAGACACGGCCGACTGCCCGCGCCACCCTCCGCCGGGCCGCGACAAGCGCAGCCGAACCTGGCGGACCAAGCACAATGGTCCGGTCAGTCAGCCCGGAGGCCAATCGCTTGACGCTCAACCCGTTTCCTGCAAACAGCCTGATCGGGCTTGCATTGGCGCTGGCTGGCCTGCCGGCCTTGGCCAACCACCAGCAGGTCACGATTACCCGCCACTATGACAACGCGGTGGGCACCAGCGACGCAGCATCGGAGGGCTCGATCCGGGCCGACCTGCTGCGAAGCCGTCCGGCGCTGCGGCCCGGGGAGGTGCTGGAGTTCGTCCCGGGCATGATCGTGACGCAGCACACAGGCGACGGAAAGGCCAACCAGTATTTTCTGCGTGGCTTCAACCTCGACCATGGCACCGACTTCGCCACCTCGGTCAACGGAACGCCGGCCAACATGCCCACCCACGCCCATGGGCAAGGCTATGCCGATCTCAATTTCGTGATCCCGGAGCTGGTGCAGCGGGTGGAGTACCGCAAGGGTCCCTATGCGGCCAGGGCAGGGGACTTCTCGCTGGCCGGAGCCGCCGATGTCGTCTATCGCACCAGCCTGCCCAAGCCCCATGTGGACCTCGGTTGGGGACAGCGCGGCTATGCCAGAGGGCTGGCGGCCGGGTCGGCACGGCTGGGCCCAGGCACAGTGCTGCTGGGTGCGATCGAAGCCATGGGGCATGACGGACCGTGGGTGGTTGCGCAGGGACTCAGGCGTCGGAACGGCGTGCTCACGCTCAGCGGGTCGGGCGACGATTCCGCCTGGCAGGTCAGCGTCATGAGCTACGCCGCGCGCTGGACTGCCACCGATCAGATCCCCGAGCGGCTGCTGCAGACGCCCGACTTCAGCCGCTATGCCAGTCTGGACCCAAGCTCCGGCGGCCAGACTTCGCGCCACAGCCTCTCTGGCCAGTGGACTCGCTCGGACTCTCGAGGCGGCACCTGGCGGGCGCAGGCATACCTGATGCGCTATGCGATGGACCTGTACTCCAACTTCACCTACGCGCTGGACAGGCCCGAGCAGGGCGACCAGTTCCGGCAGGAGGACTCACGCAGCGTGCTCGGCGGACAACTGGGCTACGCGCGCAGCCATGGACTGTGGGGCCGACTGGCGCGCAGCGATGTCGGGCTGCAGTGGCGCGGCGACGCGGCCCGTGTGGGGTTGTTCGACTCGCAGGCGCGTCGAGTCACGGGGGTGGTCAGGCAGGATGATGTTCGACAGAGCCTGCTGTCCGCGTACGCACAAACCACGGTGGAGTGGACCCCATGGGCCAGGACCATCGCCGCGGTGCGCGCCGATCGGCTGCGCGTGCGCGTGGATGCGATCAGCCTGCCCCTCAACGGCGGACAGGCCCAGGATCGGCAGCTCTCACCCAAGTTCACGCTGGTGTTGGGCCCCTGGAGCAAGACGGAGCTGTTTGTCAACGCCGGGTCGGGCTTTCACAGCAACGATGCCCGCGGCGCCACGATCCGACTGGACCCCCGCACCGCAGAGCCTGCGGCTCGGGTGCCGTTGCTCGTGGCCGGGCGCGGGGCGGAGCTCGGGCTGCGCACCGAGGCCCTGACCGGCCTGCAGAGCTCGGTGTCGGTCTGGCGGCTGCAAATGGACTCCGAGCTGGTCTACGCCGGCGACGCCGGCAGCACTGAGCCCGGCCTGGCCAGCCGGCGCCATGGGATCGAATGGAGCAACCGCTACACGCCAGTGCCTTGGCTGCTGATCGACGCCGATCTGGCCTGGTCGCACGGGCGTCTGGCCGACGGTGGGCGAATTCCCAATGCGGTGGACCGGGTGGCCTCCATGGCCATCACGCTGCGCGACCGCGCCCACTGGAGCGCCAGCCTGCAGTGGCGCTACCTGGGCAGCGGTGCCCTGACTGAGGACAACAGCGTGCGCAGCCGCCCCAGCGCCACGCTCAATGGCCGGCTCTCGCGCCCCCTGCCCGGCATCGGCCGTCAGGCCGAGCTGACCCTGGATGTCTTCAATCTGAGCAATCGACGAGCCAGCGACATCCAGTACTTCTACGTGTCAAGGCTGCCTGCAGAGGCCGCGCCGGTCGGTGATCGCCACTTGCACCCCGCCGAGCCCCGGTCGGTGCGGGTTTCCCTGCGGCTGGAGCTCTGACGGCTAGGCTGGCCGCGAGCGCAGGCCGTAGACCTGGCCCGCCAGGAATAGGTACTCGGCCCGCAGGATGGGCTCCCCCTTCTCCTGCGCAAAGGCAAAGCCCAGCACAGCCAGGTCGGTGCCGGCCTTGATTTCCGCGACGCGCCACTGCTCCATTCTGGTCAGCGGCGCGAGCTCCACCAGCCACCGCGCGTCGCCGCGGCGGGGCAGAGTCGCCCTGGACAGCAGCGAGCGGCCGTCGACCTGCGCTGCCTGGGCGGGCACCGGTCTCGAGGCCAGGTCTGGCGGCAGACCGCCGGCGTCCCGCTGGAGCACCAGTTCGACATGGGGGTTGCGCCACTGCACCTCCAGCGCCCGGCCTTGCAGGTACAAAGGCCTGTCCTGATCGAAGCTGCTCCAGCCATGGTGAGCATGCGCCGCAGTGGCGACCCAGGCCGCCGGTGCCGCTGTGGCCAGTCCCAGAGCCTTGACCGCAAGCCGCCTTCTTGTCGATTCAGCCTTCATTTCGCATCCTTTCTCTGCATTCACTCGTACGCGATCCATCGCCCCGCAGCCACGACGCCGATCCACAGCAGGCTGGAAGCCACCATCTGCGCCCGTGCCGTCGCATCCAGGAGCCGCAGGCTGCCCCGGGCATGGAACCAAGCCGCATTGCACAGCGCCAGGCCCATCAGGCCCATCTTCAGCGCAAAACTGCGGCTCGCCAGAAGCTCCTCGGCCTGAGTGGCGAACATCAGGAGCCCGCTGGGCAGCAGCAGGCAAAACCCCGTGGCCACCACCATCAGGCTCAGCCGCGCCAGGTCAGTGGCCGGCAATGTGGGGCCCAGGCCGAAGACGCGCAGCTCGATGAGCGCCAGATTGCCGAGCACGAGGGCAAGCCCCAGCAGGTGGATGATCTCCAGCAAGGGGTAGGCCAGGGGGTGAGAGGCCAGGGCGGTGACCATGGCGTGCGCTTCCCTCAGTGGGCGGCGGCCGGGTAGAGCCCCAGCCTGCGGGCCAGGACCCGTGTCAGGCCCAGCAGGGCCCCGATGGCGGGCATCGGCTCCCTCAGGCGCAGGCCGATTTCGTGAACCGCACAGACGATGGCGTCGAGCTCGATCGCACGGCCGGCCTCCAAGTCCTGGAGCATGGATGTCTTCACCGCGCCGAGTTGGCGGGTCAGCCCATGCCGCTCCTGCGGACTTTGCTCAATCTCACAGCCGATTCTGCGGCCGATGCGCTGGGCTTCCGCCATGGCCTGGGTACAGAACTCGAGCAGCAACGGGTCTGCAAGGACCTGATCGAGGGTGGCGCCGGTCAGGGCACTGACCGGGTTCATGGTGAGGTTGCCCCACAGCTTGAACCAGATTTCGCGTCGAATCTCATGGCTGAGGGTGGTTTCGAAGCCAGCCTGGGCCAGTGCGTCGCACACCGCTTGAACCCGCTCGCTGGGGCCGCCCCAGGGCTCACCCAAGATCAGGCGCTGGCCTCCGCGGTGCTGCGAAAGGCCCGGTTCAGGCGAGGAGGCCGAGGCGTGGACCACGCAGCCGATCACCTGAGAAGGCGGCAGGTGGCGCTGCAGGGTCAGCTCCGGGTCAACGCTCTGCAGCGGCCGGCCTTGGAAAGCGGGCAACCGATCGCAGAACCACCAGGGAACGCCATTCATGGCAGGAATGATGAGCGTGCCGCGGCCCAGAAGCGGCGCGATGTCTTTGGCCACGCTGGCCAGCGCGGTCGCCTTGACTGCGATGATCACTGCATCCTGCGGGCCGAGCTCGCCGGCGCTGTGGCTGGCCTTTGCCGGCGCGCGCACAAGACCTTGGGCCGTTTGCAGGCGCCAGCCCTTCTCGTTGAGCGCCTGCAGCGTGGCACCGCGCGCCAAGACGCTGACTTCGCTCGAGCGCGCAGCAGCCAATCGCGCGCCGATCAGCCCGCCGATGGCGCCGGCGCCCACAATCGCAATCCTCATGGGGCCAAGCCTATCAGGGCAGCCGCTCGAGGCTGGTGACTGTGTAGGCCCCGTCGATCCTTTCGGCGGTAAAGAGAATGCGGTCGCCTTCCTTGAGGCCTTCGAGCATCGAGGGCTTGGCCACACGAAACACCATGGTCATTGGAGGCATGTCCAGATTGGCAATGGGGCCGTGGCGCAACTGGACTCGTCCGGTGGCCAGATCCACGCGCCGCACCTCGGCTTGAGCCTTGGCGGCGACGGTGGCGGTGGTGGTGGTGGCTGCGGGGGCGGCTTGCCCCAACGCCGATCCTGGAGCGCCAAGGCTGGCGGCCATGAGACTGGCCATGCAGGCCGAGATTTGCCATGGGGCGTTTTTCATGGGGTGTCCTTTGTGAGGTTTTCGGCGAGGCATTTCAGTGGTGGCCGTGGCCGCCGCCGGGCTTGCGCACCTTGACTTCGACTGAACCCTGCGCGCCGACAGGCTGCGGGCGCGAGGCTGATTCGGCCGCCGCATCAGCCTTGCGGGCAGGCTCGGTCACCGAGCCCTTGAATTCACGGGCCACGCTGCCTTCGGGATGGGTGAACCAGCCAGGGTCTCGGGTCTGCCCGCTCGGCAGGCCCTTGCGCACCTTGAGAACGCTGAACATGCCCCCCATCCCCAGAGCGCCAAAAGGCCCTTGGCCCGCCATCATCGGCGCGGTGTTGTCCGGCAGGGGCATCTCCATCTCGGTCATGTCGTGCATGCCACGCTCGCCCATGACCATGTAGTCCGGAATCAGTTCGGTGATGCTCTTGACCACTTCCCGATGGTCCACA
>CAYYYC010000050.1:0-11774 GCA_964475695.1 uncultured Rubrivivax sp. | reverse complement strand
GGCCACGTTCTGGCGCAGGTCTGTCGGGTCGAGCTGGTCGATCGTGTCGCGCTCGGTGTGGTGGACATCGAAATAGCGGCTGCCGTCCTGGCTGAGCTGAAGTCCGGGCCAGCCCTGGGTGCGCATCAGGAAAGCCGCATCGGGGCCGGGGTTGCTCTGGTTGTCGCCCAGCTCCACCCCCAGAGGCTTGAGCACTTGGGCCATCTGCGCCACCAGCGGAAGGGCCGCGGGCTGCACCCGGCTGGCCAGCCGGTAGATGCGCCCGCCGCCAAAGTCGCTTTCGGCCACGAGCTGATGGGGCACTTGCGCATGCGCGCTGCCGTAGGCCACGGCTCCGTCGAAGCCGTTTTCCTCGTTGGCAAACAGCACCACGCGAACCGTGCGGCGCGGCCGTCGGCCGCCGCGCGCTGCCGCTGCGATCAGGCCCGCCGCTGCGCTGACGATGGCCACGCCGGCCCCGTCGTCCACTGCGCCCTGCCCCAGGTCCCACGAGTCGAGATGAGCGCCGATGAGCACCACTTCGTCGGGCCGATCGCCGCCGGAAATGTCGCCGATGACGTTGTGGGTGACCGCAGACACATCGCTGCGGTTGTCCATCCGCAGCTCCATGCGCAGCGATCGGCCGCTGGCCACACGCTGCGCAATCACGTCCGCATCGGGGACCGAGACGGCAAAGGCCGGGATCGGCTGCACCCGCAGGTCGTACCGGGTAGCACCGGTGTGCGCCACGCGCTGCGCATCGCGTCGCGCATCGGTGGCCGCGCCGGCCGGGGGGTCTCCACCCGAAGTGCCCACAGAGCGCAGCCCGAACGCAATGGCACCGCGTCGCGCTGCCTCGGACGGCCCGTTGAGCCGCGCGCCCACCGCCCGTCCGTAGCCCGAACCGTCGCGGGTGCGCTCGGTCTTCTGGTCGACGAAGACGATGCGGCCGGCGGCGCGAGACCGCTGCGGATCCGCCGGTTCGTCCATGAGGGCGGCCAGGCTCGGGAACCAGGCGATCTCGCCCTGCAGGCCTTGAGGCGGGGTTGAGATGCTGTTGCCCAAGGCGGCCATCACCAGTTCCCGCTCGGAGTCGGAGGGCCCGCCACCCGGGCCCTGCGCCAGAAGCCGGGCGGATCCGGAGATGCGCTGCCAGACCTTCACATCGATGGGCTGCGCGCGCACCGACTCCAGGCCCAGGCTCCTCAAGGACTGCAGCGCCCAGGCCACCGCCCTGCGATCGCCTTCGGAGCCCACCGGACGAGCGCCGATGCCCACGGCCAACTCCCGCGCCAGCCGCCAGGCCTCATCGCTGCGCTGGGCCGCCGCGACCAGCTCGTGCGCAGCCTGAAGATCGTCCGCCGTGAAGGCCACCGGGCCTGCCGCGGGCTGCGCAGACACCGAAGCATGCCAGCCGCCGCCCAGGGCCCACGCCGAGGCGCCCGCAGCCAGGCATCCGAGACTTTGGCGCCGCTTCATCGCATCGCTCAGGGGGCCGGTCGCGGGTTCTTGCGCAAGCGGCGCGTCGCCCACTGCACGGCATCGTCGACAAAAGTGAAAACCACCGGAATCACCAGAAGGCTCAAGAAGGTGGAAGTGATCAGCCCGCCGATCACTGCCACGGCCATGGGCTGCCGAAAGCTGGGGTCCGCTCCCCAGCCCAGGGCAATCGGCATCATGCCCGCGCCCATCGCAATGGTGGTCATCACGATCGGCCGGGCGCGCTTGTGGCAGGCGTCCATCAGCGCATCCCAGCGGCTCATGCCCTGACGCATGGCGATGATCGCGTAATCCACCAGCAGGATGGAGTTCTTGGTGGCGATCCCCATCAGCATGATCAGGCCGATGAGCGAAGGCATGGAAAACGCGCTCTGGGTGGCCAGCAACGCCACGAAGGCTCCACCCAGCGAAAGCGGCAGCGCGGCCAGGATCGTCACGGGCTGCATGAAGCCGCCGAACAGCAGCACCAGCACCATGTAGATGCACAGCACGCCGGTGAGCATGGCCAGGCCAAAGCTTTCGAAGAGCTCGCCCATCACCTCCGCGTCGCCATAGGTGGACTGGCTCACGCCGGAGGGCAGCTGCGCAACGCTGGGCAGCTTCTGTGCGGCCGCTGCCACATCCCCCAGAGGCTGGCCGTTGAGCTCGACTTCGAAGTTGATGTTGCGGCGGCGGTCGAAGCGGTCGATCTGAGCCGGGCCGCTCTCGAGGCTGATGCGCGCCACCGTGCCCAGCTGGACAGGCCCGCGCGGCGTGGCCAGGGGCAGCTGAGCCAGCAGCGCGGGGTCGCGGCGCGCATCGGCAGGCAGGCGAACCATGATGGGCACCTGCCGCTGCGCCAGATTGAGCTTGGCCAAGGCCCGGTCGAAGTCGCCACTGGTGGCGATGCGCAGCGTGTCAGCCATCTGCTCGGCGGTGATGCCCGCATCGGCAGCGGCGGCGAAATCGGGCCGGATGACCACTTCCGGCCGCACCAGACTCGACGACGAGGTGACGTTGCCGATGCCGGGGATGCCGCGCAGATCGCGCTCCACTTCGCGTGCGGCCTGCGCCAGCGCCGCACCATCGTCACCCGCCAGCACCATCACATACTTCTCGCCCGAGGCGCCGGCCAGGCCCACCGAGACCCGGGCCCCGGGCAGCGACTGCAGACGGTCCCTGATTTCGCTTTCGATGGCCTGCTTGCGCAGGCCCGGGCGCTCGACGCGCGGGGTCAGTGTCAGCGTCAGGGTGGCCTTGCGCGCTTCCGGCGCCCCCCCGGGCGCGAAGGGGTCGCTGCCCGCGGCCCCCGCGCCGATGGCGGTGTAGATCTGTCGCACATGCGGATGGTCCTTGAGCAGGGCGCGGGCCTGCTCGGCCGCCTGCCGCGTGTCGCTGAAGGTGCTGCCCGGAGGCAACTCCACCGTCACCTGGGTCTGGCCGAAATCGTCGGCCGGAATGAAGCCTGTGGGCAGAAGCGGGATCAGCGCAATCGAGCCGACAAAGAACGCCGCGGCGCCGACCGAAGTGACCCACCGGTGGCGCACACACCAGGCCGCAGCCTTCATGTAGCGGCTCATCACTGGCCCGTCGGGCGGCTGGCCCTGGCCCACGATGGGCTTGAGCAGGTAGGCTGACATCATCGGCGTGAGCACCCGCGCCACCACCAGAGAGGCAAAGACGGCCAGCGCCGCGGTCCAGCCGAATTGCTTGAAGAACTTGCCCGCGATGCCCGACATGAAGGCTGTGGGCAGGAACACAGCGACCAGGGTGAAGGTGGTGGCGATCACGGCCAGGCCGATTTCGTCGGCCGCCTCCATCGCCGCCTGGTATGGGCTCTTGCCCATGCGCAGGTGGCGCACGATGTTCTCGATCTCCACGATCGCGTCATCGACCAGGATGCCGATCACCAGCGACAGGCTCAGCAGCGTGACCACATTGATCGAAAAGCCCAGCGCCCACATGCCGACAAACGCCGGGACCACGCTCAGCGGCAGAGCGGTGGCTGCCACAAAGGTGGCGCGCCAGTCGCGAAGGAAGAACCAGACCACGATCACCGCCAGGATCGCGCCTTCATACAGCAGCATCAGAGAGCCGTCGTAGTTCTCCTGAACCGGGTCGACGAAGTTGAAGACCTCGTTGACTTGAACATCGGGGTGGGCCTGGCGCAACTGCTCCAGCGCGGCGCGAACCCGCTGCTGGACCTCGACCTCGGAGGCCCCGCGGCTGCGCGTGACCTCGAATCCCACCACGGGCTGCCCGTTGAGCAGCGCAGCGCTGCGCTGCTCGGCCACGGCATCGCTCACCGTGGCCACCTGCGACAAGGCCACGCGCCGTCCGTCAGCCAATGGAATGTCCAGCGCAGCCAGCTCGGCGGCGGACTGCACCGTGGCCAGTGTGCGCACCGCCTGCTCGGCCCCTGCGAAGTCCACGCGCCCGCCCGAGGACTCCTGCTGCACCGCCCGCAGCCGCCTGGAGATGTCGGCTGCCGTCACGCCCAAGCCCAGCATCCGGGCAGGGTCCAGCGCCACCTGCACTTCGCGGGTCGCGCCGCCCACCCGGGCCACGCTGCCCACGCCACTGATGCCCAGCAGGGCCTTGCTGACTTCGTTGTCGACGAACCAGCTCAGCGCCTCGTCGTCCATACGGCTGCTTGCGATCGAGTAGCTCAGGATCGGAGCGCCGGCCAGGTTGAGCTTGCTGATCTGGGGGTCCCTGAGATCGCCGGGCAGCTCCGAGCGCACGCGGTTGACCGCATCACGAACCTCGTCAAGAGCCTCCTGTGTTCCCTTCTCGAGTCGAAATTCAGCGGTGACAGTGGCCACGCCATCCTGGATCTTGGTGTAGGTGTGCTTGAGGCCCTGCACCGAAGCCACCGAGTTCTCGATCTTGCGCGCGACCTCGGTTTCGAGCTGCGCGGGCGAGGCGCCTGGCAAGGCGGCCGTGACCGTGACCGTGGGCAGGTCCAGGTCGGGGAAGTTCTGGATCTTCATCGCCTTGAAGCTCAAGGCGCCGGCCAGCGTCAGCAGCACGAAAAGCATGATGGCCGCAATCGGGTTGCGGATCGACCAGGCCGATACGTTCATGGGGAAGCGGCCTCCACCACGCGCACCGTATCGCCATCGGACAGGAACGCGCCACCGCGAGCCACGACACGCGCCTGGGCATCCAGGCCTTCAATGGCCACCCGTTCTGCCTCCCGCGACAGCACTCTGACCTTGGTCTGGCGGATCCTTTGTTGGGCATCGACCACCAGAACCACGTCGAAGCCTTCGCGCAGAAGCACCGCCGAGGCCGGCAACATCAGGGCGCGTCGGTTGTCGAAACGCAGCTCGCCGCGGGCGAACATGCCGGCGCGCGCGTCGGCGGCCTGGCCCGGCTTGAGGTCGACATAGGCCAGCCCATGGCGGGTCTGCGGGTCCACCGCAGGCGCGACCCGGCGCACCACGCCCAGGACCGCCTGACCAGACGGCGTGGTCAGACGCGCGAGCGTTCCGGGCTTGACTCGGGCCAACTCGGCCGCCGGAACTTCGGCCCGCCACTCCAGGCGGGATTGACGGATGAGCCGGAACAGCTCCTGACCCGGGCCCGCCACGGCACCCAAGGTGGCGGATCGCGCGCTGACCAGGCCGGAATCGGGCGCCAGCACGCGCGTGTTGGCCAGCTTGAGGTCCTGGGCGGCCACAGCCGCCTGCGCAGCCGCCACGCGGGCCCGGGCCACGGCCTCAGCCGCCTCGAACTGGCCCAACTGTTGCGCGCTCAGCGCCCCCGTGCCGGCCAGGCCGCGCGAGCGCTGGGCGTTGGCCGAGGCTTCCTGCAGCTGCGCCTGGGCCTCCTGCAGCGCAGCGCGGGCTTGCGCCAGTTCATGCTGCACCGGCACCTCATCGAACCGTGCCAGAACCTGGCCGGCGGTCACGCTGTCGCCCACCTGCGCGCGCAACTCCACCAGACGCAGCCCGCTGACCTGACTGCCGACGATCGCCTCACTCCACGCGGCGATCGTGCCATTGACCGCCAGTGCCGAGGTCCACTGCCCCGGCTGGGGGCTCACCAGATTGACCGTGAGCGCGGGTTTTGCACCTGCGCTGACCCCAGCCCCGCCCTGCGCGTGCGCAGGGGCCAAAGCATATTGCGCCACCAATGGCACGACAAACAGGGCCGCAAACAGGGGAACGAACGCGGCCTCGGGGCGCCGCGCCAACGACAGGCTCGCAGGGCGGCGGGGGCCCTGGGCTGCCCCTGGCGGGCGGCTTAGGGTCTTGAATTGGGTCATGGTGTGAGTCTCAGTTCGAAGGTTTGCCCGACGGGGGCGGCGTCCAACCCCCACCGGCGGCACGGTACAGGCCCACCCACGCCGCATGACGGTTGCGTTGCAGATCCAGCCACGACAATTCCGCCGCCAGCGCACGGCGGCGCCACTCCTGCACTTCCAGGGTTGAAGCGAGGCCCCGCTGCGCGCGCTGCTGCACGGCCCGCAGCGCTGCGCGCGCGTTCTCCAACCCCAGTTGAGCGTCCCGGGCCTGCGCTGCTGTGGTTTCCAGGGCTGTCAGAGCGTCTTCGACCTCACGCACCGCCCGTCGAACCACAGCCTGGTGCTGGGCTCGCGCCTCGTCGTACCGCGCACGCGCCGCGTCTTCCTGAGCCGCCCGACGGCCGCCATCGAACACCGGCAGGCTCAGGCTCAGTGGCCCCACCGACCAAGTGTCCAGATTGCTCACCCCCGCCGCGCTTTCGCTGCGCAGTCGCCCCACGCTGCCTGAGAGCCCCAAGCGGGGATAGCGCTGGGCGTGCTGGGCGCCCACATCGGCCGCCGCAGCAGCCACGGATGCGGCGGCAACAAACACATCGGGCCTCTGAGCCAAAGTGGCTGCGGGCAAGGCGGGCACATGGCGCAGAGCCTGCCCCAAGCCCACAGCCGGCGTGTCCGACTCATGGCCGGCCGCCTCGGACGGGCTCGAGCCCTGGCCCTGCCGCAGACGCGCACGCAATCGGGGCTCGGGCCACGCAGTCAGCATCACCAAGGCCTTGATGTCGCCCTCACAGCGCTGCGCCTGCGCGCGCGCGCGATTGCGCGCCTCCCCGGCGGCGGCCTCCGCCAACGCAGCCTGCTCGGGCGCCAGCAGGCCTGCTTCGGACAATCGGCGCTGAAGTTCGGCGCTGACGCCGACGGCCTGCGCATCGGCGTGCATGAGCCTGAGCGTGGCCGTGCAGTGACGCCAGGAAAGCACCTGCAGCGCCACATCAGCAGCCAAGGAAACGCGCGCCTCATGCCAGGCTGCATCGGCAGACTGCAGCCGCCATTGGGCGGCCTGCCGCTGCGATCGCTGGCCACCGAAGACATCCAGCTCCCAGCTCAGCTGCACAACCCCCTGAAGAAGTTGCCCGGCGGGCAAGGACGGAGCCTCACTGCGTCGCTGCGCGCTGCCCAACAGGTCCAGTTGCGGCGCCAGCATGGATCCCGCAGCCACACGCTCTGCCATGGCCTGAGCGCGCCGTGAGGCCGCGCTGGCCAGGCTCGGGCTGGCCGCCTGAGCCGCCTCGATGAGGTCGGCCGCCACACCATCACCCTGTTGCTTCCACCAGTCGATCAGGCTTGCCAGGCGCCCCTCGTGGGGCCATGCCGCCTCGCCGGGCAGCGGCGCGCTCCATTGGACCGGCGCCAGCGATTCGGGGGACACCGCTGGCGGCAGGGCCGCGCACCCCGAAAAGGCGGCCAGTAGCGTCATCGGCAGGGCGGTCAGACCGCTGCGCCTCAGCGCCGGACGACCATCGTGGAGGGTTGAAGGCTCGGGAGTCGTCATCGCGCGGGAAGCAGTGTATCGCCGCACTCCGGCAGCCCACGGGTCTCCCGCGCTTGACCCCTGAGGGGGATCAGGCCTGGGACCTATCGGACCAGAGCGTGCAACCGATCGCCTGACTGCACGGTGCAGGCCTCATCCAGCGGTTCCCAGCCCCGACGAACCACCACATGGCCTTCATCAAGACACCATTCCATGCGCTGCGCCTGGGGCCAGCGGCGGCGGACAAAGGCCTCCAGTGACATCGGCATCGACACCTCAAACTGCAGGGCCTGCAGGTCCGAGGGTGGGTGCCCGCTCAGTCCCATGTGGGGGAACCAGGCGGCGGCCAACAGCCAGCCAACCCACGGCAAATCGATCCGGCTGCCGGCGTATCCCTGTTCCAGCAGCCACCGCTGAGCGCCGGCGCGGTCGCGCGCTCCCGACCACGCGGCAGCCAACAGTTCCACGAGCCATTGGTTGCAGTTCTGGGCATCCCCCGACCAGGGATGCGCCTGAGCCTGATAGCGAGGGGCCACCAGCGCGACGGCCAGTGCGTCGTCGCCCACCGCCCGTTGCAGCAACAGCGTGTCGGCCACGGGCCACCACACCACGCTCAGGCGCGGCCGCGAGCCGGGTGCCACGCCACGCACAAAGCCCGGCAGGCCTTCATCGAACACGCGAGGCCGCCCACTGGCGCAGTCGAAGTAGAGTTGCCGCACCGTCCAGGGCCAAGCCGTCCTCGCAGGATCGGACTGACTGCCGGCGCGGGGCCCTCGCAGCCAGCCTGCATGAGAGTAAATGTGCCCGATCGCGCGCAGATTCAAGCCTGAGCGTGAGACAACGCCCACAGAAACGGCCTGCGCATCCAGATCGTTCTGGATGAGTTGCGCCATCTGCAGATGTCCATCGGCCTGGGCCGCCGACACCGGCGCGGGCGTGGGGCAGAACGGCCAGACACCTTCTCCAAGCGATTCAGCGTGGGCTGACCGCAGGGCCATCGGCACCCACAGCGTCAGGACCCGCAGCGCAGCACGGCCGGCTCGCCGCCATCCGCAGGCCATGCGCTCCACGCGATCAGAGCGCCGGCGGAGGGGCGGGTCTGTCGCCCAGCGGCTGGGCCTGCAGGGCACGCGCCCAAGCATCATCGACCACCAGATAGAAGGCTTGCTCAGCGCCGGGGCGCAGAAGTGCCAAGCCATAGTCGCGTGTCCTCACCCGCACGATCTGCCCGGGCTGCAGATCGTGCTGGGTCGCCAGTGCCAGGGGCAGCCGCAATTGCCAGGCCTGCGCGCCCTGCGCAGCAGCCTGTGGCTCGGGCCGCAGATCCAAAGCCACGCGTGCGGGGCCTTCACCCAGTGCCTGAGTGCGCTCGATGCGGTAGTCGCCCTGGGTCACCTTCTTGCCCCCAGGCGAGGAACTCGCGCTGACGCCGCTGATCGCATCGGACGACAGGCCGATGGACGTTCCCGAACTCTCCAGGGCCGACGACGCGGCCGAGCTGGCCGCCAGAAGACCACGGTCGGGCATCAGCCCCGCGCACAGGCACACGGCCAGGGCCAGAACAAGCCCCCGGCGAGCCGGGTGGGCCCGATGGACAGTGGCCGCGGTCGACAGATGTTGGGTCATGGGATTCACCTTCACATAGGCAGGGACATGGGGTCCAGGTGGGAAACGCTCAGCGCCCCCCGGCGACATCAATGACGCTGCCGGTGGTGTAGGAGGACCGGGAGGACAGAAGCCACACCACAGCCTGCGCCACCTCATCGGCCGTGCCCGCACGCTGCATCGGCAGCTGGGGCGCGATCTGCCGAACCCGGTCGGGCTGGCCGCCGCTGGCGTGAATCTGGGTGTCGATGATGCCGGGCCGAACGGCGTTCACCCGAACCCCTTCGGCGGCGACCTCGCGCGCCACGCCCAAGGTGAAGGTGTCGATGGCGGCCTTGGCCGCGGCATAGTCCACATATTGGCCGGGCGACCCCAGGCGCGCCGCTGCCGACGACAGATTGACGATGGACCCGCCGGCGCCGCCGTGCCGGGTGCTCATGCGCCGCAGAGCCGCCCGTGTGCACAGGAAGGTGCCCTGAACGTTGATGGCAAACATGCGCTGCCAGCGGTCCAGGCTCATTTCATCGACCCGCTGGGCCACATCCACCACGCCGGCATTGTTCACCAGCCCGCCCAGGGGGCCCAGTTGCGCATCAACCTGCTCGAACAGGGCCGCCACCGATGCCTCATCACTGACATCGGCCGCAATGGCCAGAGCGCGCCGCCCCTGGGCACGAACCGCCCGCACCACTTCCTGCGCGGAGTCCATGTCGCGCAGCGCATTGACGGCCACATCCCAGCCTTCCGCGGCAGCCATGCGCGCCACGGCGGCGCCAATGCCGCGCCCGCCACCGGTGATCAGCACGATCGGATTCATGCGCTCATGTTAGGGCCAAGTGCCATCGGCTAGAGTGGCTCGATCAACCGAGATGCCCCGACATGGCCAAAGACTTCAACGCGATGGAAGACAGCAACCGCTGCGCCAACCCCAGCATTCACGAGGTCTCCGACCCCGCCAGACGAATCTGGATCCAGGCCGCAGGCGGCAGCGCGCTGCTGTCGGCTTTCGGGTGGGCTGCAGCCCACAGCCCCAGCCCCCTGGGCTTTGCGGGCATCGCTCCGGCACACGACGACTCCGTGCGCGTCCCGCCCGGCTACATGGCCATCCCGCTGGCCGCCTGGGGCGAGCCGATCGGCGTCCCCGGCTTCATGCCGGCCTTCCGATTCGATGCTTCCAACAGCGCGGACGACCAGGCCGTGCAGACGGGCATGCACCACGACGGCCTGCAGTACTACCCGCTGGAGGATGGCCCGGGCGGCAACACCCGCGGCCTGCTGGTGATGAACCATGAGTACACCGACGAAGCTCTGTTGCATGCCGACGGCCTGGGCGAAGGCTCGCCCGAGAAGGTGCGCAAGAGCCAGAACGCCCATGGGCTGTCGGTGATTGAGGTGGCCCTGCGCGAAGGCCAGTGGCAGATGGTCAGGCCCTCCAGATTCGCGCGCCGAGTCACGGCCTCGACCCCCATGGCCGTGGGTGGGCCCGCGGCCGGCCACGCCCTGATGCGGACCGTCGCAGACCCGCAGGGGCGGCGCATCCTGGGCACCATGAACAACTGCGCCAGCGGCAAGACACCGTGGGGCACCTACCTCTCCGGCGAAGAGAACTGGGCCGGCTACTTCCGCGGCCCACCGCAACCGACCCCGCACGAGCGTCGTTGGGGCATTCGCCCCACGGGGGGTTGGAACCGGTGGCCGGATCATGACGAGCGCTTCGATGCCGAACGCCATCCGAACGAGCCGAACCGGTTTGGCTGGATCGTGGAGCTGGACCCGATGGACCCCACGAGCACACCCATCAAGCGCACCGCCCTGGGGCGCGCGGCGCATGAGGGGGCCTGGGTGGCCGTCACCCGTGATGGCCGCGCGGTGGTGTACTCCGGCGAAGACGCCCGCTTCGAGTACATCTACAAGTTCGTCAGCCGCGACCGCATCCGGCCCGCCGGCGGTGGCCTCAGCGCGGCCCAGGCCAATCGCGAGCTGCTGGACCACGGCACGCTCTATGTGGCCCGCTTCGACGCCGACGGGACTGGCCGCTGGCTGCCCCTGGTCCACGGCCAGGGGCCATTGACCACAGCCCATGGATTTGCCGACACCGGCGAGGTGGTGATCAAGGCGCGGCAGGCCAGCGATCTGCTGGGGGCCACGAAGATGGATCGCCCGGAGTGGCTGGCCATCGACGAGCGCAGCCGCTGGGTCTACTGCACCCTGACCAACACCAGCGCGCGCGGCACGCCCGGCCAGCCCGGCGCGGATGCGGCCAATCCACGCGCCAACAACCTCATGGGACAAATCATCCGGTGGCGCGAAGACGGCGATTTCGACTCAACGGCCTTCGTCTGGAATCACCTGATGCTGGCGGGCAATCCGCGCGCCGGCCAAGAGCACCTGCGGGGCAATGTCCGGGGTGACGCGTTCGGCTGCCCGGACGGCCTGGCCTTCGACCCGCAGGGCGTGCTCTGGATCCAGACCGATGTCAGTCCCACATCGTTGGGCAGGGGTGACCATGCGGCCCTGGGCAACAACCAGATGCTGGCCTGCGACCCAGCCACCGGGGAGGTGCGGCGATTCCTCACGGGGCCGCGTCACTGCGAGGTCACCGGCGCCGCCTGGACGCCTGACGGCAGGACGATGTTCATCAACATCCAGCATCCGGGCGAGGGGGCGGGCGAACGCAACGACCCGAAGAATCCCCGCCGGTGGTCGAACTGGCCCGATCAGCGCCCCGACGGGCGGCCGCGGTCAGCCACCGTGGCGGTGCGCCGCAGCGACGGCGGAGTCATCGGCAGCTGATCACTTGGCCGTGGGCATGACGAACTCGGCACCCTTGCCGATGCTCGCGGGCCAGCGCTGCATGACGCTCTTTTGCTTGGTGTAGAAGCGCACGCCCTCCTCGCCATAGGCATGCATGTCGCCAAACAGGCTCTTCTT
>CAYYYC010000049.1:9739-11830 GCA_964475695.1 uncultured Rubrivivax sp. | reverse complement strand
GCATGCCACAGTCCCTTGCCCCTGAGCCCGCTGAAGGAAAGGCGATCCATCGGAATGCCGGCAGCCGGCACCAGGCGGTTCTCCATACCGGCGACAGTGCCCAGCCACGACACGGTCCATCCGCGCTGCTGCATCTCGCCGGCCACCGCCAACCCCGGCGTGATGTGCCCACCCGTGCCTGCGGCCATGATCACGAGGTGCGGCATCACGCCCTTCCTCCCCGCATGAGCTGCCGGTTCTCGATGTCCACACGAAGCACGATCGCAACGGCCATGAGATTGAGCAGCAGAGCGGATCCGCCATAGCTCATGAGCGGCAGCGTCAGTCCCTTGGTGGGCAAGACGCCCAATGTGACGCCGATGTTGATGAAGGCCTGCGCACCGATCCACACACCGATGCCCTGGGCCATGAGACCGGCAAACACCCGATCCATCGCAATGGCCTGGCGCCCGATGGCGAAGATGCGACGCGTCAGCCAGAAGAAGGCCTCGGGCAGGTAGTAGAGCTTTTCCACGCTGTTGCCCAGGCCCTGCCCAAACAGCTCACCCCGGCCGTAGGCGATGAGGGAGTGGGTCAGCTGATAGGCCTTGCCCTGGGCGTGGTCGGGGTTCCAGGGGTCCAGGTAGGCAAAGATCCGTTCCCGGCGAAATTCACTGAGCGCGATCATCAGCACAAAGGCGGCGATGAGGATCGCCGCGCTGATGAGGAACATTCTCCCGTTGACGCCGCCCAAGAAGAGGATGCCCAGCGCGATGGCGGCAATCACCATGAAGGCGCCCATGTCCGGCTCGGCCAGCAGCAGCACTCCCACGACCCCCAGGGCAACGCCCATGGGCAGGACCGCGCGAACGAAGTTCTCCCGCGCGTCCATCTTGCGCACCATGTAGTTGGCCGCGTACATGGCCATGGCCAGCTTGGCCCACTCGCTGGGCTGGAAGTTCAGCCCTCCACCCAGGGCGATCCAGCGCCTGGCGCCGTTGACCCCCTTGCCCACAAACGGTATGAGCACGATCAGCAGCAACACCAGCGCCAGGACGAAGAGGTGCGGCGCGTAGCGCTCCCAGAAGCGGATGGGAATCTGCAGCACCGCCACGGCGCAGACTGTGGCCACCGCAATGGACAGCAGGTGGCGAAACAGATAGTGGGTTGGTGCGTAGCGCGCAAAACGCGGGTTGTCCGGCAGCGCCACCGATGCCGAGTACACCATCACCAGGCCGAGGCAGACCAGCACGAGCACCACGAGGACCAGCGGCTGGTCGAACCCCGAGATCCTCACCGGCTGTCCGCTGCGGCCTGTCCAGTCGTGAATGGGTATGGCCCGAGAGTCTTCCGACGGCTGTCGTGCGCCGCCAAGCCACGCGGGGCGGGCCTGCCACACCGACAGAAGGCGGTGGGCCATTCCGGTCTGGGCGGCCTCGCGAGCGCTCATGCCGCCACCCCCTGCTCCTGCGCCCAAGCCTGAGCCTCGGCGACGAACACTTCGGCCCTGTGCCGGTAGTCGCGGAACTGGTCCAGGCTGGCGCATGCCGGACTGAGCACCACCGCATCGCCCGGATGGGCCTGGGCCAGGGCCCAACGGGCCGCACTCCTGAGGTCCTCGTGCCTGCGCATCAAGAGCTCGACGCCTTGCAACGCCGACTCGATCGCCCCAGCATCGCGGCCGTAAAGCGCCACCGCGCGCGCATGACGCGCCACGGGCTCACGCAATGGCGCGAAGTTCTGCCCCTTGCCATCGCCGCCGAGCAGGAGCACCAGACGCGCCGGCTCCAAGTCCGCACCGAGGCCCTGGATCGCCGCCACCGTCGCCCCGACGTTGGTGCCCTTGCTGTCATCGTAGACGTCGACCTCGGCCGCGCGCAGCACGAAGCTCACGCGATGGGGCTCTCCCGCGTATTCGCGCAGCCCGTGAAGCATCGGCGCCATGGGGCAGCCCAGCGAGCAGGCCAGGGCCAGCGCGGCCAGTGCATTGGCCGCGTTGTGCCGGCCTCGGATGCGCAAAGCATCCGCCGGCATCAGCCGCTGCAGCACGAGGGCCGGGGGCTGCGCTTCGGGGCGGGCCCGCTCAGGCGATTCCGACGGCAGTGCGCGCAC
>CAYYYC010000049.1:0-9729 GCA_964475695.1 uncultured Rubrivivax sp. | reverse complement strand
GAAGCTGATCGTCTGGCGCGCCAGAGCCTTGCCCGATCGGCCCCGAATGCCCTTGAGCGGCATCGGCTCCGGCACCATGGCACTGACCACGGGGTCATCCCGATTGATGACCATGACTGTCGAGGAGAGTCGGGTTGAGCCATCGTCCTGCTGCCGGGGCTCAGGCCCATACACCCTGGACTTGGCCTGAACATAGCGATCCATGTCGCCGTGCCAGTCCAGGTGGTCCTCTGTGACATTGAGCACCACGGCAGCGTCGGGCTCGAATCCTTCGATGCCATCAAGCTGGAAGCTTGAGAGCTCGAGCACCCACACTTCAGGCAGCATGGGCTCGCCTGCGTCGGCCTGGGCCTGCAGGGCTTCGGACAGCGTGTCCAGCAGGGTCGGGCCGATGTTGCCCGCCACGGCCACACGGCGCCCACTGCGCTGCACGAGCAGGCCCGTCAGGCGGGTGGTGGTGGTCTTGCCGTTGGTCCCGGTGATGGCCAGAACCTGAGGCTCGTAGCCCTGGGCCTGACGCAGGTCCCGCAGGGCGTGCGCAAAAAGGCCCAGCTCGGCGGAGACCGTGGCGCCGTGGGCTGCCGCGCGCTTGAGCAGTGGCGCCACGCGCTCGTCGGCAGGCGAGAGTCCAGGGCTCTTGAGAATGAGCATGCCCTCAAGCTGCATCGCCGGGTCGAGTTCGCCGCTGAAAAACACCGCCCCGGGACAATCCTGCTGAAGCTGTGGCCCCATCGGCGGCTTGGGACGACTGTCCCAGACCCGCACTCGCGCGCCATGCCGCACGCACCAGCGCGCCATGGCCAGCCCGCTGGCGCCAAGGCCCAGAATCAGCACGTCCGTGTCGGCAAGGTCGCGCATGGTCCTACCGAAGCTTCAGGCTGGAAAGCCCAACCAGGCAAAGGAGCATGGTGATGATCCAGAAGCGCACGACCACCTGGGTCTCCTTCCAGCCTTTCTTTTCGAAATGGTGATGCAGCGGCGCCATGAGCAGGATGCGACGGCCCTGGCCGTGACGCCACTTCGTGTACTTGAACCAGCCCACCTGAAGCATCACCGAGAGCGCCTCCACGACAAAGATTCCGCCCATGACGGCCAGCACGATCTCCTGGCGTGTGATCACGGCGATCGTGCCCAGTGCGCCGCCGAGCGCGAGTGCGCCCACATCGCCCATGAAGACCTGAGCCGGATGGGCGTTGAACCAGAGGAACGCCAGGCCGGCACCGGCCAATGCTGCACAGAAGATCAGCAGTTCGCCGGCGCCGGGAATGTGGGGGAAAAGCAGGTAGCGGCTGTAGACCGAGTTGCCCACCACATAGGCAAAGACGCCGAGCCCACCATCACCACCGGCATGATGGCCAAGCCATCCAGACCGTCGGTGAGATTGACCGCATTGCTCGAGCCGACGATCACCAGGTAGGTCAGCGCAATGAATCCCCAGACGCCCAAGGGGTAGCTCACCGACTTGAAGAAGGGCACCAACAGGTCTGCGCGCGGCGGCAGTTCGTTGTCGAAGCCGCTGGCCACCCACTGCGCAAAGAGCTCCAGCACCTTGATGAACGAAACCTCGGAGACAGCGAAGGCCAGGTAGAAGGCAGCCAGCAATCCGATGAGTGACTGCCAGAGGTATTTCTCCCTGGACGACATCCCCTCAGGGTTCCGGTTGACCACCTTGCGCCAGTCGTCCACCCAGCCGATGGCGCCGAAGCCGAAAGTCACCAGCATCACCACCCAGACGAAGCGGTTGTTCCAGTCGAACCACAGGATCGTTGCCGCTGCGATGCTCAGCAGCACCAGCGAGCCGCCCATGGTCGGCGTTCCGCTCTTGGCCAGGTGCGATTCGACGCCATATTGCCGGATGGGCTGGCCGATCTTGAGCGCCGTCAGACGCCGGATGACCCACGGACCAAGCCCGATGCCGATGAGCAGCGCCGTCATGGCGGCCAGCACCGCGCGCAGGGTCAGGTACTGGAAGACTCGCAGGAACCCGAGCTCCTCCGGGTAAGCGGCCTGCAGGGCCTGGAAAAGCCACAGCAGCATGTCAGCAGGCTCCCGCTCGGGTTGGTTTGAGGCAGTCCACGACCCGCTCCATGCGCATGAAACGGGAACCCTTGATCAGAATGCTGCGAGCCGACGGCAGCTCCGGCAGGGCGGCGATGAGCGCCTCCATGGACTGGAAGTGGCGCGCGCCGGCACCGAACTCCCGTGCGGTGTTTTCGCACAGGTCGCCCAACGCCCACAGGCAGTCGATGCCCCGTTGCCTGGCGTAGTGGCCGACTTCAGCGTGGAAGGCCGGGCCCTGGGCGCCGACCTCGCCCATGTCGCCCAGGATCAGAGCCCTGGGGCCGGGCATCTCGGCCAGCACATCGATCCCCGCACGCACCGAGTCCGGGTTGGCGTTGTAGGTGTCATCGATGAGCCTCGCCGACTCCCCGTGGCGCGTGATGGCCAGAAGCACCGACCGGCCGGGCACGGCACGAAACTCCGACAACCCGCGGGTGACGGCGTTCAGTGGTGCCCCCGCGGCAAGCGCCGCGGCGGCGGCGGCCACTGCGTTGTGCAGGTTGTGCCGGCCTGGCAGACACACCTGGGCCGTCAGTCCACCCTTCGGGCTGATCAGCGCCATTTGCCAAGCGCCATCGTGCCACTGGCCCCAGGCACGCACTTCAGGGCCCTGCAGGGCAGGCCGGTCGGTCGACTCGGCACCTTCTGCGGTCGACGGCATCGCCGCATCGCCGGGAACGACCTCCACGGCAAAGCGCCAGACTCTGGCGCTGCCCGCCATTTCCTGCCAGATCCCGGCGTGGGGGTCCTGAGCGGGAAAAACGGCCGTGCCATCGGTCGGGAGAGCCTGCAGAACCGCACCGTTTTCCCGGGCCACAGCCTCCACGGAATGCATGAACTCCTGGTGCTCCCGCTGCGCGTTGTTGACCAGGGCCACGGTGGGCTGGGCGATCGCAGCCAGCCGAGCGATCTCGCCCGGGTGATTCATCCCGAGTTCCAGCACTGCGGCCCGATGGCCATGGGAGGCGCCGGCGCGCAGAGACAGCACGCTCAGAGGAACGCCGATGTGGTTGTTGAGGTTGCCCTGGGTATGGCTTGCGGCGGGCCCAAGCCAGGCTCTGAAGATTGAGGCCACCATCTGCGTGACCGTCGTCTTGCCGTTGCTGCCGGCCACAGCCACCACAGGCAAAGCCAGCTGCCTTCGCCAGCCGCGGGCCAGGTCCTGAAGGGCTACCAGGCTGTCGGGCACGGTCAATCCCGCTGTTGGCGTGCCCTCCAGGGATCTCTCCGTGATCACCGCAGCCGCGCCGGCGGCATGGGCCTGAGCCACGAAGTCATTGCCATCGAAGCGCTCTCCGCGCAGCGCCACATACAGATCGCCTGGCGCCAGGCCTCGGGTGTCGCTGCTCAAGCGGGCCAGCACGATGTCTGGATCGCCATGCAGCCGTGCCCGCGGCGCCAGCATGTCGTGGGCATCACCCAGCGTGAAGAACCCTCGGGCACTGCGCTGCGCCAAGGCCTGCGCGACGAGCTCGTCGTCGCGGCAGGGATGACGAATGCCGCGCACCTCCTGATGGCTTTCGTGGCCCTTTCCGGCCACCAGCACCACATCGCGACATTGGGCCTGCTCCAGGGCCAGGGCTATGGCCTTCGCCCGATCGGCCTGTTCCACGGGCCGTGGCGCTTCGGCGGGCACGCCTGCACGAATGTCCGCAAGGATGGCCCCAGGCTCTTCGCTTCTGGGGTTGTCGCTGGTCAGCACGACGCGATCAGCCCATCGGGATGCGGCCCTGCCCATGAGCGGCCGTTTGCCCCGGTCGCGATCTCCGCCACAGCCGAACACACACCACAGGCGTCCCTGGCGAGCCTGCGCCAGAGGGCGCAGTGTCTGCAGGGCCTTCTCCAGGGCATCGGGCGTGTGCGCATAGTCGACCACCGCCAGCGGCTCACCCAGCCCCCCAAGGGCCTGCATTCGGCCTGGAACCGCCCCAAGCTGCGGCAGGACGGCCAGAATCTCAGGCCAGGCATGGCCCAGAGCCCTCAAGGCGCCGATCACGCCCAGCAGGTTGGCCGCGTTGTAGCGGCCCAGAAAAGGCACCTCGACGGTCACATCGGCCTGGCCGGTCTCGCACAGCTCCAGCCTTGTGCCCGCAGCGGTGCTGGTCAGGCCGCCGGCGCGGATTCGGCAGTCCGGCGTGAAGCCCACAGTCCACAAGTCCAGCCCGGGTCGCCGTTGGCCCAGCTCCTGGGCCAGCCTCAGTCCTTGGGGATCATCGAGGTTGACGACCGCAGCGCGCAGGGATGGCCAATCGAAGAGCTGCCGCTTGGCCGCCCAGTAGGCCTGCAGGTCCCCGTGGTAATCCAGATGGTCCTGGGTGAAGTTGGTGAACACCGCAGTCCGGATGCGGGTGCCGTCGAGGCGGTGTTCGGCGATGCCGATGGATGAGGCCTCGAGTGCGCAGCGACGGACACCGTCCCGGGCAAAGGCCCTGAGTCCGGCCTGCAGGGTGGCCGCATCGGGGGTGGTGAGGGCGGACTGCCGCCAGCCCGGCTGGTTCGGGCCCAGGGCGGGCTCGCCCATGCCGAGCGTTCCCATCACGCCGCTGCGACACCCCAGCAGGGCCGAGGCCTGAGCGATCCACCAGGCGCTCGAGGTCTTGCCGTTGGTGCCCGTGACAGCCACCACCTCCATCTCCCGACTGGGGTCGCCATAGAAGGCGGCACTGAGGTCCCCCAGAACACGTTTGATGTCGGGCACGGCAGCGATGCGCTCATCGTCAAGGCCTGACGACTCAAGCCCCTCGGCCTGGACCAGACAGGCGCAAGCACCCTGCGCGAGCGCCTGCAGCGCGTGCCGACGCGCGTCATGCGACTTCCCTGACCAGGCCACGAAGACGTCTCCCTGGCCCACTTGGCGGCTGTCCACCACCAGGTCTCGAGCCGGGAATTGCCTCAGCCAGTCCAGCACCTGGTCCGCGTCGCGCAGGCAGCGAAGGCCGGTGTCCACCATCAGAAGCTTTCTTCCACGACAGGGACCTTGGCCACGACACGCGACTTGACTTCGGCGTCGGGCGTCACATTGAGCAGCCGCAGCGTCTGCCCCACAAGCTGGGCGAACACCGGGGCCGCCACCGCGCCCCCAAAGTAGGCGCCATTGCTGGGCTCGTCGACCATCACGGCCACCACGATTCGAGGCTTGCTCACCGGCGCCAGACCCACGAACCATGCCCGGTACTTGTTGCCGGCGTATGCCTTGCCCTCCTGCTTGTGGGCCGTGCCTGTCTTGCCCCCCACCGTGTAGCCAGGCGTCTGCGCCTGAACCGCGGTGCCGCCCGGCAGCGTGGCCATGTGCAGCATCTCGCGCACCTCGCGAGCCGTTTGAGGCGAAAACACCTTCACGCCGCTTGGCGCGGCGTCCTGACGAAGCACCGTCATGGGCACGAGTTCGCCATCGCGCGCGAAAGCGGTGTAGGCCCGCGCGAGTTGGAAGAGGCTGGCGGACAGGCCGTAGCCATAGGACATGGTGGCCTGCTCCACCGGACGCCATGTCTTGTAGGGTCTCAACCGCCCAGTGACGGCCCCGGGGAAATCCAGATCGGGCTTCTGGCCCAGGCCGATTCTGGAAAGCATGTCCCACATTTCGCGAGGCGGCAGATCCATGGCCAGTCGAACCGTGCCCACATTGCTGGATTTCTGGATCACCTCTCGCACGCTGAGGATCCCGTTGGGGTGAGAGTCGCGAACCTGCAGAGGACCCACAACCATGCTGCCAGGCTGCGAGTTGATCAGCGTCTCGGGCCGCACCCGCCCGGACTCCAGAGCCAGCGCCGCAATGAAAGGCTTCATCGTCGAGCCCGGCTCGAAGATGTCGGTCAGGGCTCGGTTGCGCAGCTGAGCACCGGTGAGATTGCGCCTTTCCGAGGGGTCGTAGCTGGGAAAGTTGGCCAAGGCCAATACCTCTCCGGTCTGCACATCCAGGACGACGGCGCTGCCGGACTGCGCGCGGTGCTGCAGAACAGCCTCGCGGATCCGTTGGTAGGCGAAGAACTGAACCTTCGCATCGATGGACAGCTCGATGTCCTGCCCGTTGACCGGCTCGACGGTCTCGCCCGCCTCGTCGATCGCTCGCCCGGTTCGGTCGCGGATCACCATGCGCGAGCCGTTGCGCCCGAGCAGCCGGCTGTGGAATGCCAGCTCGATTCCCTCCTGGCCCTGGTCGTCGGCGTTCGTGAAGCCCACGACATGCGCAGCGGCCTCTCCTTCGGGGTAACGGCGCTGATACTCACGCACCTCGGCCACGCCGCGGATCCTCAGCGCCTTGACCTCCTGCCAGACGGCCAGATCGACATGGCGGCGCAACCAGACGAAACGGCTGGAAGCATCCTCAGCCACACGCCGCTCGATTTCGGAGGCCGGCAGCTTCAGCAGGCGAGCCAGCGCCTGAATCTGCTCAGGCGTGGCGCGAAACTCCTTGGGGTCGGCCCAGATGGAAGGCGTGGCCACGCTGCTGGCCAGCGTCAGGCCATTGCGGTCCAGGATCCGTCCCCGGCTGGCCGGCAGAGGCACCGTGTGTGTGTAGCGCTTCTCACCCTCTCCCTGGTAGAAGTCGGACTTGATGGCCTGAACATAGACGGCCCGCCCGATCAGGACGCAGGCCCCCAAACCGCACAGGGCCACGATGAAGTGGCCTCGCCAAAGTGGCGTCTTGGAGGCCAGCAGCGGGCTGTCGCCGTAGGTCACGCTGCGGCGGGCGCCGCTGCGACCGGTGCCTTGAGTGAAAGGTCTCCAAGCCATCAGGGCTTGCTCCCGCCGTCCGTGACATATTGCGTGACCTGGGGTGTGACAGGCGCCATCTGCAAACGATCGCGGGCCAGTCGCTCAACCCTGAGGTTGGTGGCCTGAGCGCCACGCTCGGCCAGCAACCGGGCGTGATCCGCTTCCAGCCGAACCAACTCGGCCTTGGCGCGATCGTTCGCGGCGAACAGCCGCCTGGCTTCGTAGGCCGTCTGCACCAGCGCCAACGCGCTGGCCACCAGCGCCAACAACAGGATCAACTGGACGCGGGTCATGGGCTGCTGCCTCCCAAAGGCCGCCGTGCGGCCACGCGCAGGATTGCGGACCGGGACCGTGGGTTGGACCGCACTTCCGACTCGCTGGGGCGAATGCGGCCCAGCGACTGCAGCGGCATCGGCCGGGGGGGTGCCAACAGCGCTCGCCGATCCACCACCTCCCGGCTGTGGCGGGCGATGAACTGCTTGACGATCCGATCCTCCAGAGAGTGAAAGCTGAGCACGGCCAGTCGTCCGTCGGGCATCAGAAGCTCAAGGGCCGCATTCAGGCCCTGCTCGAGCTCCTCGAGCTCGGCGTTGACATGAATCCGAAGAGCCTGAAACGTGCGCGTCGCAGGGTCTTGGCCCGGCTCGCGGGTGCGCACCGCGCGAGCCACGAGTTCGGCCAGCTCACCCGTGGTGCGAATGGGGTTTCCGCCTTGGCGGCGAGCCACAATCGCCTTTGCAATCGGTAGAGCAAACCGTTCTTCGCCATAGTCCCGGACCACCTGTGCGATCTGCCGCTCATCGGCATGGCCCAGAAATTCCGCGGCCGTCTGGCCCCGCGTCGTGTCCATGCGCATGTCCAGGGGCGCGTCGAATCGGAAGCTGAAGCCCCGCTGCGGGGTGTCGATCTGCGGCGAGCTCACACCCAGGTCCAACAGCACGCCGTGAAGGCGCTGCACACCAAGGCGCGCCAAGGCCTGCGGCATCGTGGCAAAGCTGGCATGGACGATGGCAAAGCGCGGATCCGCGATGGCCGTCGGGCCTTCGAGGGCGGCGCCCACCGCCTGCAGGTCCTTGTCGAAGGCAACCAGGCGTCCGGACGGGCCCAGCTGCTGCAGGATGCGCCGGCTGTGCCCCCCGCGACCGTAGGTGCCATCCGCATACACCCCATCGGGCCGGATGGCCAATGCCTCGACGGCCTCCTCCAGCAGAACCGTGATGTGTCGCCCCGGCTCGCCGGCCGATGCGCAAGTGGCGGCCGCTTGCATCAGAAGACATGGTCCCT
Source organism: uncultured Rubrivivax sp. (assembly GCA_964475695.1). Classification (GTDB taxonomy): domain Bacteria; phylum Pseudomonadota; class Gammaproteobacteria; order Burkholderiales; family Burkholderiaceae_C; genus RFTU01. The sequence continues at coordinate 1,668 of CAYYYC010000049.1, read as the reverse complement.
GAGCGCATCGGGCATGCCCTGCTCAATCGTCAGATCCTCATGTGCGGACAGGCGTGCGGCATCCCACAGCTCAAGGCGCTGCCCCATCCCGAGGAGCATGACCTCCCGCTCCAGGCCCGCCCAGCTGCGCAGCTCGGGCGCGATCAGCACGCGAGCGCCGGAGTCGATCTCCACATCCATGGCACTGCCCAGAAAGATGCGGCGCCAACCTTCGGCCCCCATGGGGAGCGCCATGAGCTTTTCGCGGAAGGACTCCCAGGCCGGCCGTGGAAAAACCAGCAGGCAGCGACCCGCCGGATGCTTGGTCAGCGTCAGCAGGCCCGCCGCGGTGGCGCTGAGCACCTCACGGTGACGGGCGGGCACGGTGACTCGGCCCTTGTTGTCCAGGGTCAGGGCCGAACTTCCTTGGAATGCGTAACTGGACACCGGGTGGTCGCCGTGAGAGGGAACAAGGGACCCTGTGGAATGTCACAAACACCCACAAAACCCCACTTGGCGACACTTTACCCAATCCCCTGCGGTGCGGTCAACCGTCGGGAAGAAAAATCTCAATCAAATCAATTACTTAGAATGCGGTCTGAAGGTCGTGACCTGATGAAAATTCTTCAATTAAATGAAGAACTTGCTCTCTACACTCAAAGTGTCTTATGAGAAGAGGGCCTGTCTAGGACTTTCCCTAGAAAGCCTCAGTCGCCTCCCGCGCCGGAGCCAGCCAAACCCAGCAAAGCCAGCCCAACAGCAGCAGCGCGGCGCTGGCCAACGCCAAAGCCAGCGCCGAACTCATGACCAGCGGCACCAGAACCCCGGCCACCAAGGCATTGGCCACGCTGCCCACACACATCTGCAGCGATGAGGCCAGACCGCGGCGATCTGGTGCGAGATCGAGAACCATGATGGTGACCACGGGCGCCATCAGCGACCACCCCAGCGAATACAGCGCCACCGGGACCATCGACCAGGCCGGGTCAGGCGCAAGCAACGCGTGCAGCAGCACATTGAGCACAGAGACGCCGCCCATCACCGCAAAACCCCAGCGGATCTGCCGCGGCGGGGGCAATCGGCCCGCGCAGCGGCCCGACAGCCAGGCGCCGGCCGTCATGCCCGCCATCGTGAGCGCAAAGAACCAGAAGTACTGCGTCGGCTCCAGCCCGAGATGCTCCCCGAGGAAGGTGGGCGCCGCGAGCACATACAGGAACATTCCATTGAAGGGAATGCCGCTGCACACGGCCAAAAGCCAGAAGCGCCCACTGGAGCCGAGCTTGGCGTAACCCGCCACCAGGTGTCGGGCCTTGAATGGTTGCTTGTGCGTGGGGTGCAGCGTCTCGGGCAGCAGGCGCCAGTTGAGCCACCACAGCAAGGCTGCCGCAGCGGCCAATCCCCAGAAGACAGCCCGCCACCCCCCAAGGACGAAAACCATCGCGCCCAAAGCGGGAGCCGCCACGGGCGCCGCGCCAAAGAAGATGGTCACCTGTGACATCACCTTCTGCGCGTCAATGGGCGGATACATGTCGCGGATGATGGCGCGAGCGACCACCATCCCGGCGCCCGCGCAAAGCCCCTGCAGGGCCCGAAACCCGATGAGCTCGCCGATCGTCTGCGACATGGCACAGCCGATCGACGACAGCGCAAACAGCGCTGCAGCGGCGAGCACCACCGGGCGGCGGCCCA
>CAYYYC010000048.1:1150-12058 GCA_964475695.1 uncultured Rubrivivax sp. | reverse complement strand
TAACTGCCCCACGGTGCCTTCAACCTCGGGGTGGCCCTTGTGGCCGATCATCAGGAACTCGTAGCCTTCCTTGTGCAGCTTGGCCACTTCCACATGCACCTTGGTGACCAGCGGGCAAGTGGCGTCGAACACCTGAAATCCGCGCCGCGCGGCCTCTCGGCGCACCGCCTGACTCACCCCGTGGGCACTGAAGACGAGCGTGGCGCCGGCGGGCACCTCGGCCAAGTCCTCGATGAAGACGGCTCCCTTGGACCGCAGGTCTTCAACCACATAGGTGTTGTGCACGATCTCATGGCGCACATAGATGGGTGCCCCGTGAAGAGCGAGTGCACGCTCGACGATCTCGATGGCACGATCAACCCCGGCGCAAAAGCCTCGCGGCTCGGCCAGAACCACTTCCTGCAGCCCCTGTTGTTCCTGAGTCATCACAACACCCCGATCACATGCACCTCGAACCGCACCGCCTGCCCCGCCAGGGGGTGGTTGAAATCGAACAGCAGCCAAGGCTCCTGCGCATCATCCTGCGGGCCCAGCTGCCGCACCACCCCGGCATACTGCGACCGCCCATCCGGCGTGGGGAATTGCACCACGTCGCCTTCCTGGTAGCTGGCCTGAGGGTCGCCCAACTCGTGCAGCAGCGACAGCCGAACCCGCTGCAGCAACTCCGGATTGCGCGGCCCAAAAGCCTCCCCGGGTGCCAGGTCGAACACCTGCCGCTGCCCTTCACCCAATCCGATGAGCCGGCCTTCCATGGCCGGCGCCAGTGCGCCGGAGCCCAGGGTCAGCGTGGCCGGCGGGCCCCCGAAGGTGCTGACCAGTTCGTCCCCCGACGGGCCGATGAGGCGATAGTGCAGGGTCAGGAACGACCCCTCTCGAATGAGGTTCACCGCGAAAGGCCCCTCAACGCGAGGCTGTTGGCTAGACTGAAGGGATTCTAAGAGGCGTGCATGTCCATCAAAAGCCTGCCCCCGGCGCAACGCCCGCGCGAGCGCCTTCTGCGCCAAGGCCCGCGCGCGCTGGCGGACGCCGAGCTGCTTGCCGTGCTGCTGCGCACAGGGTGTGGCGGGCACGATGTGCTGAGCCTGTCGCACCGGCTCCTGCAGCAGGCGGGCGGCTTGCCCGGGCTGCTTCGCTGGCAGCCGCAGAGTTCGGCGGGCAACCCGCCACCGGATGAGCCCCGTGCGCTGCTCGGCCTGGGTCCCGCCCGTCGCGCCGAGCTCAGCGCCGTGCTTGAACTTGCCCGGCGTGCCTTGGGCCAGGGTCTGACCGGCCAGCCGGTCTTCGAGTCCCCAAGCCAGGTGCGCGAATACCTCCAGCTCGAGATCGCCGACCGGGAGCATGAAGTGTTCATGGCCCTGTTCCTGGATGCGCGCCACCGGCTCATCGCCGCGGAGGAGCTTTTTCGGGGATCCCTCAGCCACACCAGCGTGCATCCCCGAGAGGTGGTCAAGCGCGCATTGGGCCTGAACGCAGCCGCGGTGGTGGTCGCACACAACCACCCTTCGGGCTGCGCCGAGCCTTCGGGCGCCGATGTGCAACTCACCGGTGTGCTGCGCAGCGCTTTGGCCCTGGTGGATGTGCGGCTGCTGGACCACTTCGTGGTGGCGCGCGGCGCCGTGACCTCCCTGAGCGAGCGGGGCCTGGCCTGAGGCCGCCAGCGATGGCCAGCGCCAAGCGCCACACCCTGGCGGACCTGCCCGAAATCAGGAAGCAGATCCAGCAACAGGCCAAACAGGCCGCCGCCGACAGGCAGCGCCAAGCCCAAGCTCTGCAGCAGGCCGAACGGGAACGCTCGCTGTTCAAGCAGGCCGTGGGCAGCGTCACCCCGCTGCCCGATGGCGGCCGCCAGCCCCAGCGGCGCCCGGCGGCACCGCCCGTGCCGCGCCAGCGCGAGCTTGACGAAAGGGCCGCGCTGCAGGAGGCGATTTCCGACGAAATGGATGTCGAGAGCCTGCTGGAGACCGATGAGGGCCTGAGCTTTCGCAGGCGCCACATCGGGCCCGATGTGGTGCGGCGTCTGCGCCGCGGGCAATGGGCGATCCAGGCTCAGATCGACCTGCACGGCATGCGGCGCGACGAGGCGCGAGAGTCGCTGCAGGCATTCCTGCGCCTGGCGCGCCGCCAGGGGCACCGCTGCGTGAGGGTGATTCATGGCAAGGGCCTGGGATCGCCGGGCAAGTCGCCCGTGCTCAAGTCGCGGGTGCGAGCCTGGCTGATCCAGTCGCAGGCGGTCCTGGCCTTCGTGCAGGCCCGGGCCAGCCAGGGCGGACACGGCGCGGTGGTCGTGCTTCTGGCCCCACCCCAGGATGCCACTTCAGGCTCCTAGAGTCGCTCAACCTTCGCTGCCCTAGCCGCCCTTGTTTCGCATCCAATCGGCTGTGTTGAAGAAAGCCCGCAACAGTCGCTCGGTCATGGCTGGGGGCAAGCCTTGGTCGCGCATGGCCTGCAGCATGCAGGCCAGCCACTGGTCGCGCTCGGCCATGCCGATGGCGTAGGGCAGGTGCCTGGCCCGCAGTCTCGGGTGTCCGAAGCGCTCCGCATAAAGGGGCGGCCCCCCCAGCCAGCCACAGAGAAACCAGAACAATTTGTCGCGCGACTGGGCCATGTCCAACGGGTGGAGGGCGCGGATTTCGGCATAGGCCGGGTCCAGCTCCATCAGGTCATAGAAGCGGTCGACGAGCGCACGCACAGCGGGCTCGCCGCCAAGTTGCCTGAAGGCGCTGGCCTCTTGGCCAGCGGCTTGCTCGCCAGGGGCCGATCCGTTGTTGGGAGTTTCGCCGGTCATGGTCGGTGTGGGGGCCGGTTAGGCCGTCAGCCAGGCAGAAACAGGGCCTGCAGGTCCGACAGAAAGTCCAGACCCCGCGCCGTGGCCCAGACCCGGCCGCCGTCACGCTCAAGCAATCCCCGCTGCTCGGCACGACGCAGCGCCGGCTCCAGAGCCTGCGCTGAAACTCCGGTGCGCTCCTCGAAGGCACTCAGGGTCTGGCCCTCGACGAGCCTCAGCCCGTTGAGCATGAACTCAAAGGGCCTGTCGCGGGCCTCGATCGAATGCTCATTGGACGCCGCGCGGCCCGCCTCGGCAGCCTGCATGTAGGTCTCGGGCTCCCGCCAGCGCACCTGGCGCACGATGCGATCAGGGAAGCTGAGCTTTGCGTGCGCTCCCGCACCGATGCCCAGATAGTCGCCGAACCGCCAGTAGTTCAGGTTGTGGGCGCAGCGCTGGCCCGGCTGGGCGAAGGCCGAGACTTCGTAGCGCGCCAGGCCAGCCGCCTGGGTCTGCGCAATGATGAGGTCCAGCATCTCGGCGGCCAGGTCGTCATCGGGCAGGCCTGGCGGCGGACGGGTAGCGAAGCGGGTGTTGGGCTCGATGGTGAGGTGATACACGGAGAGATGGGGTGGCGGGCCGGACAGCGCCACCTGCAGGTCACGATCCAAGCCCTCGAGCGTCTGCCCAGGCAGCGCGTACATCAGGTCCAGGTTCCAGGTGGGAAAGCTCGCGGCCACCTCATCCAACGCGGCCAGGGCCTGCCGGCCATCGTGCACCCGGCCCAGCGCCCTCAGCGCGCCATCATCAAAGCTTTGCACCCCAAGGGAAAGCCGGGTCACGCCCGCCCGGGCGTAGGCTGCGAATCGCTGCGACTCGAATGTCCCGGGGTTGGCCTCCATCGTGATCTCGCAGCCCGGCTCGAGCCGCAGGCGCGCGCGGATGTCCCCCAGCAAAGCCTCGATCTGCTCGGGATCGAACAGGCTGGGTGTGCCCCCGCCCATGAAGATGCTGTGAACCGTTCTTCCCCACACCTGGGGCAGCGCGGCCTCCAGGTCCAGAATCATGGCGCGCCGGTAGCGCTCCTGCAGCACGGCGTCTGGCGCGCATTGGCCACCGAGCCACTCATGGGAATTGAAATCGCAGTAGGGGCACTTCTTCAGGCACCACGGCAAGTGCACATAGAGCGACAGCGGAGGCAGGGAGGCCAAGCCCTGGGTCTTGCCGCCCGGCGAGGCCTTGGCGCCCTCAGCCACCACCGCGATAGGCACCGGACGCCCAGTCATGCCCGATCAAGGGCCAAACCCCAGGCCTCCCGAATCTGGGCCCGCAGAAGGGCCGCAGCGATCCCGCGATGGCTCAGCCGATTCTTTGTCTCGGCGTCCAACTCCGCCACGCAGGCCTGCAGCTGCGCGATCCACATCAGAGGGTCGTAGCCAAAACCGCCCCGGCCACGCGGCTGCAGCAGTATCTCGCCCTCCCATCGGCCCTGAGCCACCAGAGGCTCGGGGTCCTGCGCGCTTCGGATCGCCACCAGGGTGCAGACGAAGCGCGCCTGGCGGCCGGCCCCCGGCCCGCCCGGCTCCCCCTGCGCAGTTTGAGGGCCCAGCAATTCCAGCAGCCTGGCGTTGTTGGCTGCATCCTGGCGCTTGCGCAGCGCCTCCCGCGGCTCGCCCGGCCGCGTGGGCACCGGCCCGGCGAAGGTGGCCGATTCCACTCCCGGGGCGCCACCCAGGGCCGCCACCGTCAAGCCGGAGTCGTCAGCCAACGCGGGCAGGCCAGTGGCCGCACTGGCCTGGCGCGCCTTGTGCAGGGCGTTCTCGATGAAAGTGCCATAGGGCTCGGCCGGCTCCGCCAGACCCAGGCTGCCCGGACTGAGCAGTTCCAGCGACCGGGACAGCGGGTCAAGCAGAGCCTGCAGCTCTCGCCGCTTGGCCTCGTTGTGCGAGGCCACCACCACGCGCATCCCCATGCTCAGGACGCAACCCCCAAGGCGGCGCGTTGTGCCCGAACCAGCTCCGCGATGCCGGCGCTGGCCAGGTCCAGCAGGGCGTCCATGTCGTCGCGGCCAAATGCCGCCCCCTCGGCAGTGCCCTGGACCTCCACAAAGTGCCCGCTGCCCGTCATCACCACATTCATGTCGGTGTCGCAGCTGGAGTCCTCGGCATAGTCCAGGTCCAGCAAGGCGCCGCCCTTGGCAATGCCCACCGAGACGGCAGCCACATGATCGCGAATCGGGTTGTGGGAAATCACGCCGCCCCGAAGCAGTCCGGAGACGGCATCGTGCGCCGCCACGAACGCGCCTGTGATGGCCGCGGTGCGAGTCCCGCCATCGGCCTGCAGCACATCGCAGTCCAGCGTGATCGTGCGCTCGCCCAGCCGTTCCAGGTCGAAGACCGCCCGCAGGGAACGCCCGATCAGGCGCTGGATTTCCTGGGTGCGGCCGGTCTGTTTGCCTCGCGCGGCCTCGCGATCGCTGCGGGTGTGCGTGGCTCGCGGCAGCATGCCGTACTCGGCGGTCACCCAGCCCTGGCCGCTGCCCCTCTTGTGCGGGGGCACCCGCTCCTCCACGGACGCAGTGCACAGCACGCGGGTGTGACCGAAGCTCACGAGCACCGAGCCCTCGGCATGCTGGGTGTAGCCGCGGGAGAACTCAACCGGCCGCAAGGCCCGGGGGCTTCGACCACCATGGCGAGTCGCCGCGCCTGAGGGAGTCAGGGAGAAATCGGGGGCAGGTTGCATCGGGTGTTCCTTCCATCAGGGCCATGCTCGACGACGGCCGCTGGCGCCGATTGTGCCGCCAGCGGCTTTGCCATAATCGCTTTTTGACCGCTGCGCCACAGGTCTGGCGCGACGCCCGCGAGATGCCCGTCTACAGCATGACCGGATACGCCAGCGTCATGCGCGAGCATGGCTTGGCCATCGAGTGCCGCTCCGTCAATGGCCGCTTCCTCGACCTCAGCCTGAAGCTCCCGGAGGAGCTGCGCGGTTGCGAGCCCTCCCTCAGGGAACTGGCCGCCGCCCGGCTGCGCCGGGGCAAGGTCGAAATGCGTGTCACCCTGGCCTCAAGCGACAGCAGCCTGGCGCAGCCGCCCTCCCCCGCCGCCCTGGAACGGCTTTCGCAATGGCAAGGCCAGGTGCTGGATGTCCTGCCTCAGGCCAGAGTGCTCAGCGTGGCCGAATCGCTCGGACTCTCCCGCGGGATGGCTTCACGCACGGTGATGGCGGAGTCGGACGTGGTCGATGCCGCCGGCCAATGCCTCGATGAGCTGGTCTTGGCGCGGGCACGGGAAGGGGAGCGGTTGGCCCAGGTTCTGCGGGAGCGCATCGGCCAGATCATGTCGTTGGCGGCGCAGGCCATTCCCTGCGTGCCCGCGGTGGTGCAGCGCCAGCAGGCCCGATTCCTGGAGCGGTGGCGCCAAGCCTTGGAAGCCGCCGATGCGAAGTCCGGCGTGAGCCCGGAGGCCCTGCAGGACAGGGCCATGGCCGAAGCGGCCGCGCTGGCCCTGCGCATCGATGTGGCCGAGGAGCTTGAGCGGCTTCAGGCGCACCTGCGGGAAATCACGCGACTTCTCGACAACGGCGGCGAGCTGGGAAAGCGGCTGGACTTCCTGATCCAGGAGCTGCACCGGGAAGCCAACACATTGGGCTCCAAGTCGGCTGCCCTGGAGCTCACCGCCATCTCGGTCGACATGAAGGTGGCCGTCGAGCAGATGCGCGAGCAGGTCCAGAACATCGAGTAGCCTCCCCCGGCCAGACGCAAGACTCATGACGAGCGAACCGAATCAATACCCGGGCTGCCTTTTTGTGATCGCAGCACCCTCGGGTGCCGGCAAGTCCAGCCAGGTCCGTGCGCTGCTGCAGGACGATCCTCTGTTGGCCATGTCGGTTTCGCACACGACCCGCCCGCCGCGTGGGCGCGAGCAGCACGGCCGTGAATACTGGTTCGTCGGCCCCGATGAATTCGAGCAGATGGCGCGCGACGGCGATTTCTTCGAATGGGCCCAGGTGCACGGGAACCGCTATGGCACCTCGCGCCGCGCGGTGCTGCAGGAACTCGAGTGCGGCCAGGACGTGGTGCTAGAGATCGACTGGCAGGGAGCGCTCTCGATCAAGCGGCTCTTTCCCGATGCGGTGCTGATCTTCATCCTGCCGCCGAGTTGGCAGGAGTTGCAGCGCCGCCTGGTGGGTCGCGGCGAGGATGCGCCGGCGGTCATTGAACAGCGCCTGGCCAACGCCCGGCTGGAGGTCTCCAAGGCGCGAGAGTTCGACTTCGTTATAATCAACAATCGTTTCGAGGAAGCCCAAGCCGAGCTGCAGTCCGTGGTTCGAGCCCAGCGCCTTCGGTACTCCGCACAACGCCGCCGCCGCCCCGAGGTTTTTGGAGCTCTGGGCCTGTAGGCAAGCCAGCCAACTCCGGAAAGAAACCATGGCCCGCATCACCGTTGAAGATTGCCTGGAAAAGATTCCCAATCGATTCCAGCTTGTCCTGGCGGCCACCTACCGGGCGCGCATGCTCAGTCAGGGCCACGCCCCCAAGATCGACAGCCGCAACAAACCCGGCGTCACCGCCCTGCGCGAGATCGCCTCGGGGTTGGTGGGGCTGGAGATGCTGCGCAAGGTGCCGGTCTAAGCCCGGCATTCCCTTTCGGGGCCCTCTCGGCCCCGGGCACCGGGCGGCACGCCCGGGCACCAGCCTGTTAAATTCAGGGCATGGGCCTGCGTTCATTGGCTGCGGAACTTCTGCCGGGCGCCCTGCAGGGCGCCCTGCGGCCGTCTGCCCGCGCCACGCCGGCCGCCCCCGAGCCCGACGTGGCTTCCTTCGCTGCGCTTCAGGAGCGCCTGTCCTACCTGCCCAAAGCCGAGCTCAAGCTCGTCCGCGAGGCCTTCAAGTTCGCCGATGAGGCCCATCTCGGGCAGTTCCGGGCCAGCGGCGAGCCCTACATCACCCATCCGATTGCCGTGGCCGCCGTTTGCGCCTCCTGGCGGCTCGATTCCCAGGCGGTCATGGCTGCGCTCATGCACGACGCCATGGAAGACTGCGGCGTCACCAAGCCCGAACTGATCGAGCGCTTTGGCGCTCCCACGGCAGACCTGGTTGACGGCTTGACCAAGCTGGACAAACTTCAGTTCAGCACCAGGGAGCAATCCCAGGCCGAGTCCTTCCGCAAGATGCTGTTGGCGATGGCGCGCGATGTGCGGGTGATCCTGGTCAAGCTCGCCGACCGGCTGCACAACATGCGAACCCTCTCGGCCATGGCCGCGGCCAAGCGCGGGCGCATCGCGCAAGAGACTCTGGACATCTACGCGCCCATCGCTCATCGCCTGGGCCTCAATCAGGTCTACCGTGAGCTGCAGGACCACAGCTTTTCCTATCTGCATCCATGGCGGCATGCCGCGCTGAACAAGGCTGTGCAGCGATCGCGCGGATGGCGGCGCGATATCGTCCAACGGGTGGAGCGCGAGGCGCAGGACGCTCTGGGCCAGGCCAAGCTCAAGGTCCGCATCAGCGGGCGGGAAAAGACGGTTTATTCCATCTACCGAAAGATGCGGGAGAAGCATTCAAGCTTCGCCCAGGTCAATGACTTGTTTGGGTTTCGGGTCGTGGTGCCTCAGGTCTCGGACTGCTATTTGGCTCTGGGCGTGCTGCATCAGCTCTACAAGCCTGTTCCTGGCCGCTTCAAGGACTACATCGCCATCCCCAAGGCCAACGGCTACCAGTCGCTGCACACCACGCTGGTCAGCCCCCTGGGCACCGCGGTGGAATTCCAGATTCGCACCGAAGCGATGGATGCGGTGGCGGACAGCGGCATCGCCGCCCACTGGATGTACAAGGGCAAGGATGCCACCAGCGATCCGCAGCAGCTGGGAGCCCTTTGGCTCAAGTCACTCATCGACATCCAGGATGAGACGCGGGACGCCGCCGAGTTTCTTGAGCATGTGCGCATCGACCTGGCGCCGGACTCGGTCTATGTGTTCACTCCCAAGAGCAGGATCATGGCGCTGCCTCGTGGCGCAACCCCTGTGGACTTCGCCTACGCGATCCACTCGGACGTGGGTGACCGGTGCGTGGCCGCCGCTGTCAACGGCGAGCCGGTGACGCTGAACACCGTGCTTCGCAGCGGCGATGTGGTCGAAGTCACCACATCACCCAGCGCCAAGCCCAACCCAGGCTGGCTGAACTTCGTGCGCACCGGACGGGCGCGCGCCAAGATTCGCCACCACCTCAAGACGATGGAGCAGGAGGAGAGCTACCTGCTCGGACAGCGGCTGCTGGCGCAGGCACTGCGGGCCGAGGGCCTGGCCCTGCCTGGGGAAGCGCAGGACGACGCCCTGGGCCAGCAGATCTGGCCGGCGTTGGTGCGCTGGAGCGGCAACCGCAGCCGCGGCGAGTTGCTCACCGACATCGGCACCGGCCGCAAGATCGCCACGATCGTGGCCAAGCGCCTGGCCCGCCTGCTGATCGAGTCGGGACAACGGCCCGATGCGATCACGCTGTCCATCGGACGCTTCGGCGCCCAGGGCCAGGAGCCCGCGCATGGCCTGGTGGCGCTCGATGGCAGCGAGGGCGCCTCGGTCAAGTACGCCAGTTGCTGCCGGCCCATTCCTGGCGATGCCGTGGTGGGCTATCTGGGCCGAGGCGAGGGCCTGACGGTGCACACCGCCGAATGCGCCGTGGCGCGCCGACTGGCCCAGCGCGACAGCGAGCATTGGATGCCGGTGGAGTGGGCTGACGAAGTTACCCGTCCCTTCGAGACCGCAGTGCTTCTGGTGCTGCGAAACGGCAAGGGCGTCTTGGCTCAGGTGGCGCAGGCGGTGGCCTTGGCTGAAGCCGACATCACCCACATTGAAATGGAAGAGCATCGGGCCGATGAGGTCACACCGCTGCGCCTGGCGCTCAATCTGCGCGACCGCCAGCACCTGGCCGAAGTGCTGCGCCGCCTGCGCCGCTGTCCGCCGGTGATCCGGGTCATGCGAGTCAGGCCCCAGGCCTGAGCAGCGTCCGCTGCCGCCAACTTCAGCCCGGGGCTGGCGCCGGATACTCCACGGACAACACCTCGAGAACCTCGCGTCCCCCAGGCGCAGCAAGCGACACTTCGTCGCCAACCCGCGCCTTGAGCAGCGCGCGCGCAATGGGCGACACCCAACTGACCTCGCCGCGCAGGGGATCCGCCTCGTCCACGCCCTTGATCGTGATGGTGCGCGACTCACCACGCGAATTCTCCACAGTCACGGTGGCGCCGAAGAAGACCTGATCCGAGGTGTGGTGGACGCTGGGGTCAACAACCACCGCGATATCCAGGCGCTTGGTCAGGTAGCGGATACGGCGGTCGATCTCGCGCAAGCGTTTCTTGCCGTAGAGATAGTCACCGTTTTCAGAACGGTCACCGTTGGAGGCTGCCCAGTGCACCACCTCCACCACCTTGGGTCGTTGCTCATCCAGCAGCCGCAGCAACTCGGTCCTGAGCGCGTTGTGGCCCTGCGGCGTGATGTAATTTCGAGCGCCCTGCGTGGCCGCCGCAGGCGCACCATCCTGTGCCCCATCATCGGGGTCATTCGGCGGGGCAAACATGCTGCTCATGCGCAATTATCGGGGCGCCGGCGATTGCATCCCCACTCCGACGCCCGCCAATGGCTAGGCAGCCGTCTTCGCTCAGGGAACCAAGTCGATCTGAACGATGGTCGTGGTGCCGCTGACCTCATTGCCGATGACCAGCAGAGGCTTTCCGTTGGGAGACCGGCTTGCAGGAATCAGAGTGAGGCCCTCGGGACCGCGATCACCCGTGACCCCGCTGCGGCTGTTGAAATAGGCTTGGAACGTTGGCTTGGTCGGGTCGGTGACGTCATAGGCCATGACACCGCCCACTCGCTCTAAGCCGATGAATGCCACGAACTTCTTGCCAAAGCGCCCGATCACCACACCTTCAGGCTCCGGCCCCTTCGATGGACTGCGACTGTCCAGCGTGTCGTTGTCATGGCTGGAATTGAACAAAGCCTGTGGAATCGACTGTGTCCGTCGCTCGAAGTCCTCCCCGGAGTCGTAGATTCTCCTGAGCGCGGTATCCCATATGCTGAAAGACCGGCTCCCAAAACTGTAGAGCTCGCTGCATTGACCCGCCGCGTTTTTTCCCGTGCTGCCACCA
>CAYYYC010000048.1:0-1113 GCA_964475695.1 uncultured Rubrivivax sp. | reverse complement strand
TGAACCCTGGCCAATCTGCGCGTGCGTCTCCCTCATTTGCCGTCACCAGATAAGTGACTCCGTTGATGGAGTAGCTGGCGATCGCATCGGGAAGATACATCCCCTTGACCGGATAGCTCGCAATCTTGATAGCGGGCGTCCCGGCGTTGGTGTTGACGCCTCCGTCCTCATCGCTGGCGTCCAAGCCCATCCCGGCTCCCATATGGTTCTTGACGCCCAAGGCTCGGATGTCGGTGACGCGAGCCGATTCAATGTCAACCACGGCCACCGCATTGTTTTCCTGAAGGGTCACATAGGCGGTCCGGCTGTCCTCGCTCACCGTGATGTACTCGGGCTCAAGGTCTTGCGCAACGGTTGCTCCTGGGCCGTAGATGCGCACTCCCTGCCCCCGAAGCTCTTCCGCCCGCGCGTTGAATGCCGAGAACCCGGCCGTGGTGACGACGGGATTACGCCCGTCGAAGACGGTGACGATGCTGATTGAGCCCTCCGGATCGACCGAATCCGGAAGGCCGTAACTGTTGGGCTCACCCTCGTTGGCCACCAACACCCGGCGCCCGTCGGGCGTGAAGGTCACCATGTCGGGAAGCGCACCGACAACGACACTGGACAAAAGCTCAAGATTTCCCGCACGGAAAAAGGCAACTCGCCCTGGAGAAGTCTTCGGAGACGCCTCAATGGCCAGGGCAACCAGCCCGTCGTGCACTGCCACGCTGTTGATTCCCGCTCCAAAGGGAGTGCCGCTGATGCTGCCGACCTTGGTTGGCTTGGTCGGGTCGCTCAGGTCCAGAACGTCTACCGTGTTGTTCGAACCATTGACGACAAAGAGCCGCCTGCTCTGGGAGTCGTAGGCGGTGATCTCCGCAGCGCCCGTCACCCCACCCTCGAAACCACCAATCTTCTGCAGGGCGATTGACGACGGAGTGAATTCCTCTTCGGGTGAGCCGGCGCAAGCTGCCAGAGAAATCAGGGTCAAGCCCGAGCAGATCCAAAACAGTTTCTTCGCATTTTCAAAGAGGTAAGCGTTCATGTCGTCTGTGATCGTGGATGAACCAACGATGTTCAAGATCTCCCGTGACAAAAGTGTGAAGATGCTTGGGTACGACAGGTTCATGC
>CAYYYC010000047.1:6334-12080 GCA_964475695.1 uncultured Rubrivivax sp. | reverse complement strand
GAGCAGAGGACTCATAATCCTTTGGTCGCTGGTTCAAGTCCAGCACGGCCTACCAGTTCAATGTTTCAAGTCACTTTGTAAGGCGCCACGAGGCGTCTTTTTGCTGCGTGTTCTGCCTGCACACACACGCTGTCAGCACCGTCCTTCCACACTGGAGGGCTGTGATCAATGACGAAACACCATGCTGAGCCACCGCAGGCTTTAGATATTGGTCCTGCTCACGCTGTACGCAAAGTCGAGGACCGAAAACCGCCCCGGTGCTGTGCTCAAGGAGAGCCGTCGTGCCCTCGAAGACCAAGCCCTCTCCCCCAAAGCGCTCGCCGAGTACGAAGCCAATCCGACGTCTTCCAGCGGGCTGGGCCCGCTTCCAGCCGCTGCTCCTGTCGAACGTTCGGCATCGCACAAAATCGCCCAATGCACGCCAACCCCCCATACGCTGTTCGGCCGCTTCAACCGTCAGACGCTGAATCGTTCTTCCAAGCCGTTCGCGAGTCCATTGATGAGCTCGTGTACTGGATGCCCTGGTGCAAGCCGGAATACTCAATACAAGACGCGAGAGACTGGATCGACTACACGATCCATGCTTGGAAAGCAGGGAAGGAGTACCCCCTGGGCGTGTTCGACGCCGAGACCGGTCAAGTGCTCGGCGGCACCGGTGTCAATCACATCAACAACCAGTACCGAACCGGCAACATCGGGTACTGGGTGAGCTCTCGCCATACGGGCCGAGGTGTCGCGACCTTCGCGGCCCGCCAATCTGCGGCGCTCGGCTTCGGCAAGCTGGGCCTCACACGCCTTGAGATTGTCGTGCTCACCCACAATGAGGTCAGCAGACGGGTTGCTCAAGCCGTCGGCGCCACCTACGAATGCGAGGCCCGCAACCGGCTGTACTTTCAAGGCAAGCCCCACAGCGCGTTTGTCTATTCGCTTGTGCCATCGGACCTCATCGGTGCGTGACTCCCTGGGTCAAGCTGTGAAGGCCAGGAAGTTGCCGATGCCTGCGCCCAACATCGGCGGTGTGGCATCGGGCAAGTTCGTGTCGCGGGTGCCGGAGACGGGCCACGCCGCAACTCGCGACAAGAGCCAAGGCTGAAAGGGTTTCATGAACACTTTGGTGCTCACTTTCGTTGCGCAAGGCTTTGGGCTCAGGGGCGTTCCTGCGTCCATGCTCCTGGCATGCCTCGTCTCCCTCGGTTGTGCTCCGGCCGTCGCGCGCGACAGTCAGGCAGATTCAAAGATCGAGAGACTGAGAGACTTCGGCGAATCGGTGGCCAAGCGTGGATGCCAAGGGGGTGGGCGAACAACCACTCGGCAGGTCACCAATCGCCATGACCCGAAGATCAGGGACCAGGTGGAAAAGACCGTCTGCCCTGACCTGGAGATCCAGTACTACATCGCGCGCGTGAATTCTCCGCCCAGGAGGATCCTGGCTTCGATGGAGATTTCAGGTGATGCTCTGCTGCTGCCCTTCGGATTGAAGCGCGGGGCAACAAGAGCGGAAGTCGTGGGCCTGCTGGGCCTCCCGGATCTTTCGACACCCAAATCCATCACCTACTTCGCTCCCCAGGGCGAGGCCGGGGGGAGCGATGGGGTGACGTTTTCCTTCGAAGGGAGCCGGCTGAGCAGGTTCAGCGTCGGTTTCCACTTCGAGTAGCGGCCTCAGAAGAACTTGTAATTCACCGTCACAACGAAGGCACGCCCGCGCGGGTCGGCCACACGCGGCTCCCAGGAGCTGCCCGAGCCGAAGTTGCTGTCGTAGGTGATGGCAAACGGCGGATCTCGATCGAAGAGGTTCTTGACCAGACCGGTGACGGTCAGGTTCTTGATGCCGCTGTAAGCCACAGACAGGTTGTAGGTGGTGTAGTTCCCGACCTTGGATTTCCAGTCGGGCGGCACCACCGCGCCGGCAGCCACGCCGGGCAGAACCTGGTCGTTGTAGCCGCTGCGGAAGACCTGGGCCAGGGTGGTTGTCCACGGACCGCTGGCGCGACTGAGGTAGGCGCTGTGCTTCCAGCGCAGCCCCAGGTCGCCGGCGAAGCTGAACTGACCCACCTCGCTGGCGCTCCATGCGGCCGAGGGGACCACTCGAGAACGCTTCTTCAGCAAATAGGTGCCGTCCATCCCGGCGGTCCACTTGGCGCCGGCGGCGGAGAAGCCGCCTCGCAGGGAGACCTCCAGGCCGGAAGTCTCGGTTTCGCCCGCATTGATCCATCGCTGGTCCACCGCAATGATCTTGCCGCTGGCGTCGCGGACGAACCGCTCGGGGAACAGGCTGTAGTTGTCGATCAACTGCGTCAGAGACAGGATCTGGATGGTTCCCTCGCGGCGAATCGTCCACCAGTCCATGCCCACGCTCAGGCTGGGCGCGGGCTCCCACACGAAGCCCACCGAGCCCATCTTGGCCTCTTCGGGGCCGAGATCCGGCTTGCCGCCATTGATGATGTTGGCGGCCCGATCGATGAAGGCGCACCCCGGGTCCGTGGTGTTGGGGCGCCCGCTCGGGCAGGTCTTGGGATCGACCAGCGCCGTGCCCGTGTAGAGCGACTCGGCTGAGCCGTTGAAGAGCTGGTTAAACGTGGGCACGCGAAAGCCCGTGCTGTAGGAGCCTCGAGCCAGGAACTGCTGCGTGGGCTTCCAGCGCGCGGAGACCTTCGGGTTCGTGGTGGCGCCAAAGCCGGTGTAGTCGTCGCGGCGCAGCGAGAGCGTGGTCTCCAGTTCCTTGGTGATGGGCAGGAGCAACTCGCCATAGACGGCCCGCACATCGCGCTTGACCCCGGCCAGCACATTGCTCTGGTCGAATGGCGCAGCCACGATGACGCGCTGCGCAGCCAAGTCACGCTCGTCGCCGTTGAAGCGGTACTTCTCCGAGCGCAGGTCCATTCCGACGGCAGCCATGATTTCCCCGCCAGGAAGCTTGCCCACGGAGCCTGAGGCTGCGAAGTCGGCCTGCTGCATCGTGAACTTGCCGCCGTAGAGCACGACACCCTGCGCGGAGGCTTCCTGCAGCGCGGCAAGGCCGTCGGCGCTTTGCGTTTGGCCCGGGAAGAGGAAAACGTTGACACGACCACTGTTGAGCGCCTGGATGATGCCCGGGCCGCCATCGGGTGCGCCGGTGGCGGTCGTGCCACGGTAGTAGTAGCCGGTGCCCAGCGTGGACTTGGCCTCGCTGGTGGCTTGAATCAGGCCGGCGCGGTATTCCCAGCCACGCCACAGCGGGCCTTCGGCGGTGAGCGCCAGGCGCTGGGTCCTGGTATCGGTGGTCAACTCCCGAGGCCCGCACTCAATGCAGCGCCAGCGGTAAGCCAGGGACTGCCCGCGTTGGGCCTCGGTGATCTGCCCGGGAAATGCGGCCAGCAGTCGATTGAACACCGCGTCGTAGGCCGCTTGCGATGCGGCGTTGCGGGGGAAGCGCAGTTGCTGCGTGCTTGTATTGGGCGTGAGCTGAACATTGGAGAAGCGCTTGGCTGAGTCGGTCTGGCTGCCGGTGATCTCGGCGGCCAACTGGTGCTCGCCCAGCCTCATCGTGGCGCGCGCCACCAGGCTCACATCGTCCAGGGGCTGTTGCAGCACCGCCGCGCGGCCAGTGTCCCAGGCGCAAGCCAAAGCCGCGGTGGGCACATTCCAGAGCAGCGCGTCATAGGGAGCCTGCCCACTGATCGAGGCGCAGCCCTCGGCCCCCGGCAGGTCCAGCACATTCAAGCCTCCGGAAGCTCGCACGGTGGTGCTGCCCGGCAGAAACGGCAGGTTCGTGGCGGCCGGGAACAGCGTGCCCGCCAGCGGGAAGATGGTGGCAAACGGGGTGCCCCGGGTGTCCACGCTCAGGCCACGGTTGGGCTGGAAGGTATTGACGAAGTCGCGCTCGTCACCCCGCAGGGCATTGTGCTTGCGCAATCCCACCGTGGCCATGATGTTGAAGCCGTCACGGCTGAGATCGCCGAAGCCGGCAATCAACGAGCTTCGGTAGATGTTGCCGCCCCCGGCCTGGGTCACATCGGCCGATGCCTGAATCGCCGCGCCCTGATAGTCGGTGCGAAGAATGAAGTTGATCACCCCTCCGATCGCATCCGTGCCGTAGATGGAGCTCGCACCGTCCTTGAGAACCTCGATGCGCTGGATCGCCGCCATCGGAATCTGGTTGAGGTCCACAACGCCGCCATTCAGGCCGTGCGCTGCAACGCGTCGGCCGTTGAGCAGGATCAGTGTGGCGTTGCTGCCCTGGCCGCGCAGGTTGGCGCTGGTGGCGCCGTTGTTGCCGCGCTGGGCGCCGCCCACCACATCGGCATTGGAGGCCAGGTTGTCGAGGCCGTTGCCGTTGGTGGACAGCCACATGACCACCTGTTCGGCGCTGGTCAGCCCCTGCCGCTCGATTTCTGCCGGCGTGATCACTTGAACCGGCAGGGCGCCTTCGGCATCGATGCGCTTGATGATCGACCCAGTCACCTCCACCCGCTGGGGAGTGGCTGGGCTTTGGGCCAACGCCGGAGCGGCAGCGGCCCAGAGTGAAACCGCAAGCGCCAGGGGAGTCTTTTTCATGGGGGTTTCTCCAGAGGGGAGGCGGGCGGGTTGCCCTGTTGACGAACCAATCGGCGAACCTTATCAGCCGCCACAGGCCCCGTCTGCGCGGAAGACACTAATGAAAACCCTAGGCCGCCCTCCCGGGCGCTAGAAGGGCATGCGGCGAGTGAGCATCTGCCACCACATCAGCCAATCGGCCCGGAACGAGTAGAGCGGTTGCTTGAAGGATGCGGGGCGGTTTTTCTCAAAGGCAAAGTGCCCGGTCCACGCCAGGCCATACCCCAACAGCAGGCCCAGAACCACGAGGCCTGGCTTCAGCAGCCATGCCGCCATGACGAAGCAGGCCAGTCCAAGGCTGGTGCCCAGGAAGTGAAGCCGCCGGCAGGTGCGGTTCCGGTGCTCGCCCAGATAGAAAAGGTAGAAGTCGGCAAAGCTGCCCGGGGACGCCTTCGGGTCAGGCTCGGTCTGGGGGGCTTCAGGGTGCATCGAAGGGCCTCGCTGGAGTGCTCAGAGCTCGGAGGTGACGGCAGGGGCGCCGCGGATGATGGCCGCAATGGCGCGCATGACCTCCCGCTCTCGGCCCTTGAAGCCGTGCTCCGTGTGGGCCATGCATGGCGGCCCCTCGAACCCGCCGCCTCCGCGCACGGTCAGCAGAGGGATGCCGAAGGCCCTGGACCAGCGCACGGCGCCGGCGTGAGTGGTCAGGCTGCAGGGGTCATCCTGATGATGGACCAGCACATGGCGCACGGGGGAATTGCGCAGGTCCAACTGGGCCATGATTCGGTACGAACCCGCGGCCAGGGGTTCGGTGATGGAGGCGGTGTGGATTGCGCCACGGTAAGCCTTCGGGTCGTGCTGCGCCATGTGGGTTGAGGAGATCGTTCCCATGCTCGTGCCCACCAACCAGACCTCCTCGATCGAAGGCAGGCGGCGGCGCGCCTGATCCACCAGAAGCTGCACATCCTTTTGCCGCTGGGACGACGCCTGGTATTGCGCCGAGCACAACGCCCCCTGATCGGAGCGGCAGTCGACCAGCAGCAGGGCGATGTCCTCGTCGGCCAGGTGCCTGCGGGCCCTGATCAGAAAGTTGCCCGTCAGCGCCGAGCGCTGCAGCTCGAGGCGTCGCGACTCGACCGGATCCGCCGCGACGATGCCAACAAGCAGCTTCGCAGCGCCCTCGCGGTCGCCGCCGGCCTCGAGCCGCGTCGCGAGCGCGAGCGCCATGCGCGGT
>CAYYYC010000047.1:5296-6324 GCA_964475695.1 uncultured Rubrivivax sp. | reverse complement strand
GGTGCTGCGGCTGAGCACGCCAGACTGAGTGGCCAGCGGCGAGAGGCTCACGCTCAGCAGCTCTTCCGCCAGGCCCTGCGCGTGGACGGGCGTAGGGACCGGCGCCGTGCCCTGCGACTGTGCGGACACCGCGCATGGAACCCACGCCAGGAGGGCCGCCAAGGCCCAGAGTGCAGAGCGCCCAAGGAACATGGCACCATGATAGCCGCCGCAGCCGTTGGGCTGTGGCAGCCCGGCCGCACAGTGAAGCCGAAAGCCGCCTTTGAACCTCGAACCGATGCCGTGACCGAGATCCTGAGCCACAACAGCTATGCCGAGGACCTTCCCGGCGCCTATGTCGACTGCGCGCCCGCCCCAGCGCCGGCGCCACGGGAGCTCTTCTTCAACCAAGAGCTTGCCGCCGAGCTTGGCGCGGCCTGGGCCGGCTGGCCGCTGCAACAGCGGCAGGCGGTCTTCAGCGGGAACAGTTTGCCGCCCGGCGCCAGGCCGATTGCGCAGGCCTATGCGGGACATCAGTTCGGCGGTTTCTCCGCCCAGTTGGGTGACGGCAGGGCGCTTCTGGTGGGGGAGGTTGTGGATGCGGCCGGCCGTCGCTGTGATTTGGCCTTCAAGGGCTCGGGCCGAACGCCCTATTCGCGTGGCGGTGACGGCAAGGCTGCTGTGGGGCCGATGCTGCGCGAGGCGCTCATCGGCGAGTCGCTGCACAGCCTGGGGATACCCGCCACCCGGGCCTTGGCGGTGGTGGCCACCGGAGATGTGGCACTTCGTGAGAGGCCTCTGCCCGCTGCCGTGCTGACCCGCGTGGCCGCGAGTCACCTGCGAGTCGGGACTTTCGAATACTTTGCCGCACGCGGCGATGAAGCCATGGTGAAACGCCTGGTGAGTTACGCACTGGCGCGCCATCCGTCGCAAGCGCCGGCGCACGGGGACCCGGCGCTCTCCTTGTTGCATGGGGTGGTGGACAGACAGGCGCGTCTGATCGCCCAGTGGATGGCCGTGGGCTTCATCCACGGAGTGATGAACACCGA
>CAYYYC010000047.1:0-5286 GCA_964475695.1 uncultured Rubrivivax sp. | reverse complement strand
CAGAGCATTGACTTCGGGCCCTGCGCCGTCATGGAGGCGCACGATCGGCAGACCGTCTACAGCTCGATCGATCACCACGGGCGCTACGCCTACGCAAATCAACCCGCGGTGGCGCAATGGAACCTGGCGCGGCTGGCGCAGGCTTTGCTGCCCGTGATGAGGGGCGATGAGACGGAGCGCCTGCAGGCCGCCACCGCCGCCGTTTCGGCCTTCGTGCCGGCCTTTGAGCAGGCCATGGCCTGTCAGTGGGCCCGCCGGCTGGGATGGCGGCTCGACGAAGGGCAGCTTGAGCACCCGACCATCCGTCAGGCCGCCCATCCACCCACGACGCCGACGGACTTGGTCGCGCGGGCCCTGGAGAGTGCGCGCGCCTTGGCGCAGGATTGGGAGCGTCTGCTCGAGCAAGGGGCGGTGGACCACACCCAGGGTTGGCGCAGCCTGATGCACGCCGCGCAAGGGCAGGAAGAGTCTCTGCTGGACCTCTTTGCCCAGCCGCAGGAGCCCCTGGCGTGGCTGCAGAGTTGGCGCAGCCAGTCGAAGGATCTGGGGCTGCAGATCGATCCCGAGCTGATGGGCCGAAGCAGTCCGCGCGTGATTGCGCGCAACCACCTGGTCGAAGATGCCCTTGGCGCAGCATCCGAGCACGGCGACATGCAACCTTTCCATGAGTTGATGACGGCCATCCGAACCCCTTGGGATGAGTCCGATGGGCTGGAACGCTTTGCGCAGCCGGCGCCCGCCGAGGTGGCGCGCAGCCACCGCACTTTCTGCGGCACCTGAGGCCAAACCGATGTCGAAACTGGACGCGATTGCCGCACGGGCAGCCGCCATGAGCAACGCGCGGCTGCAGCAAGGGGTGACTTCGGCGCTGGTGTTGGGCGGTGGCGGCTGGGCGGCCTTCCATCTGGCCGTAGGGCAATGGGCCTGGGCGGCCTGGGCACTGGTTGTGCCGGTGTTCCATGCGGCAGTGCTCGGCCTGGAACTGGTATGGGCGGCGGTGGCGGCTCGCAGCCCAGCGTCGCGACGACCGCTTGGCCAACCTGAGGCGGTGCCCCATCCGCATCCGCCGGCTTCGGTGTGGGTCAAGGCGTGGTTGCAGGAAATCGGCGCTTCGGCGCTGACCTTCGGATGGCGACAGCCTTGGGCCTATGCGCGGCACCGGGATCATTTGCCCGCCACGGCCCGGGGACGAACGGGTGTGCTGCTTGTGCATGGCTATCTCTGCAATCGCGGGTTTTGGAATCCCTGGCTGACCAGGCTTGAGCAGGCCGATGTGCCCTATGTGGCAGTGAGCCTTGAGCCTCCCTTCGGACGGATCCAGGCGCAGGCCCAGTGCCTGCATGAGGCCTGGGAGCAACTCATGCAGGCCACGGGGAAGCCGCCTCTGCTTGTGGGCCACAGCCTGGGCGGTGTCGTGATCCGCCAATGGTTGAGCACCCAGACCGACGCCGTGGCGCTGGAACACCAGGTGGTCACGATCGGCTCTCCTCACCACGGCACGCTGCTGGCCAGCTTTTCGCGCTCGAAACTCGGTGCGCAGCTGCAGCTGATGAGCCCTTGCCTGCAACAACTGGCCGCGAGCGAGTCGCCCGAGCGGCGTGCCCGCATGACCTGTTACTGGAGTGTTTGCGACAACGTGGTCTTTCCCGCCAACACCGCCACGCTGCCCGGCGCCCGCAATGTCGCTGTTTGGGGGCGGGCCCATGTGGCGCTGGCTCATGACCCGCTGATCCTGCAGGATGTGCAGCAGCGCGCGGTCGCCGGCAGCGCGCCGCTATAGTGATCCGGACATGGCCAAGCTCTATTTTCGCTACGCGGCAATGAACGCCGGAAAGTCCACGGCGCTGCTGCAGGCGGCCCACAACTACGGCGAACGCGGCATGCGGGTGGCCCTGTTCACGGCCGCGCACGACAGCCGCAGCGGCAGCGGCGTGATCGGTTCGCGGCTGGGGCTGCACAAGACTGTGGACACCTTCGGACCTCAGACCCGCTTCACCCGCGCCGGGTTGCCCGAGGGCGTGGCCTGTGTGCTCATTGACGAGGCGCAATTCCTCTTGCCTGAACAGGTCCGACAGCTGCACCAGATGGCCCACCGCGATGATCTGCCCGTGATCTGCTTCGGCCTGCGCAGCGACTTCCGGGGCGACGGATTTCCTGGGGCGATCACCCTGCTGACGCTGGCTGACGACCTTGAGGAGATGAAGACCATCTGCGCCTGCGGGCGCAAGGCTTCGATGAACATGCGCATCGATGCTCAGGGTCGCCGTGTGCTTGAGGGCGAGCAGGTCGAAATCGGCGGCAATGACCGGTATCGCGCAGTCTGCCCATCTTGCTTCTACGCCGATGACGGCGTGGGTCCCCAGCAGGCGCCCGGCCTCTTTGGCTGAGTGGTGGACCTGAGGCCTCAGTTCAGGCCGAGGGCCTCGGGATCCACCGGATGGTTTTGCCCGCCCCGGTGGGCGATCTTGATCGCGCCGATGCGGTTGCCCAACTCAACACAGCGCTGAAGAGGCCATTCGCGCTCAAGCCCATAAAGCAGCGCCGCCCGGAAGGCATCGCCACATCCGGTGGGGTCCACCACCTGCTCAGCCGCGTTGCCGGCCACATGGGTTCGCTGCCCCTGGACCCAGAGCTCACAACCGTGCTCGCCCAGTGTCACGACGATCCCTCGAAGGTGCGAGCAGGAATGCTCCTCGAGGCTGCGCCCCGTGCGCTCGCACAGCATGCGAGCCTCGTAGTCATTGACGGCCACCCAGGTGGCTTGGCCGATGAAGTCATCCAGCTCCGGGCCGCTGAACATCGGCAGGCCCTGGCCGGGGTCGAAGATGAACGGGATGCCGGCCTCGCGCATCTGCCTGGCGTGCACCAGCATCGCGTCGCGGCCGTCGGGCGCCACGATGCCGACTCGGATGTCGTTCCTCTGGCCCGGCACCGCCGTGAGATGGGCCTCGCCCATGGCCCCTGGATGGAACGCGGTGATCTGGTTGTTGGCCTCGTCCGTGATGATGATGGCCTGGGCGGTGTAGTTGTGCTCGATCATCCGCACGCAGGACAGGTCCAGCCCCATGCCCTGGAGCCTGGCGTGGTAATCGCGGCCGTCTGACCCCAGAGTGGCCATGACCAGCGGCTCGCCGCCCAGGGCCTTGAGCGTGTAGGCGATATTGCCTGCGCAGCCACCATACTCGCGCCTGAGCGTGGGCACCAGGAACGACACGTTGAGGATATGGACCTGCTGCGGCAGGATGTGCTGCGCAAAACGGCCGTGGAAGTTCGTGATCGTGTCGAAGGCCAACGATCCGCAGATCAATGCCGCCATGGTGCCGCTCCGTGGAATTCAGGGGTAATACAAATCAAGGCGGAAGTCTGCGATGGCCGGGCCCTGCAGGCCCTTGAGGTCCAGCTTGACTGTCCAGTCGACCTTCGCGTGGGAGGCCAGGGAAGCACCGGCAGCGAAGTCTGCGGCGCTGATCATCCTCCTTGACAGAACCTGCCCTCGCTCATCGAGCAGGCTGAGGTCCACCCCGGGGGACAGGACCGGCCAGTCGGCGGAGTTGCGCAGCCGCACGGCAAGGGTGTGCAGGCCGGTGGCCTCGTCGTGCCGCAGGCTCCTGCCCTCAAGCTCGATGGCCTGCAGCATGCTCATTGGCGGAAGCGTGCAGCCCAACGCTTGGCAGACCTGAGTCAAGGCCTGGCGTGACTCCGGAAACGCCGCCGCCAGGTGTCCACGGAGCCCATACGCCAACAGGGCACACAACGAGGCCGACAGGAGTCCGACGGCAAACCAACCCATCACGCCGCTCGAGCCGGGTCGCGGGCTCGGGGCGGCGGCTTGGGGGGGCGACGCCGAGGCCGCAGCTGCTTGAGCAGAAACCTCAAGCCCCGCCTGGGGCAGGGGGCCAAGGTCGGGGAGTTCCAGGTCGATGTCTGGCAGGGGGGGCTGCCCTGGGGCCTGGCGGCTCGGCTCTCCTTGCTGCGGCTGCACCGTCGGGACTTCGAGCGGGGCGCCGTCCTCGTTCATGAGATGCGCTGCGGCGTCGAAGATCGCCTGGCAGTTGCCGCAACGCACCCAGCCCTGCGCCGCGGCCATTTGTGGGCCGCTGATGCGGAAGACGGTCAGACAGTGCGGGCAGCGCGCAGCCAGGCTCATCGGGAGATCATGCCACGGGCTCTGTGCCGGTCGGCCCTTCGGCGCTCGCCTGCGCGGTCATCAGAACCCAACCGTCTTCCCGGTCGCTGACCGACAGTCGAAGATACGGCTCGTAGGCCTCTTGGAGTTCAGTGGCCTGGCGGGCCAGGATGCCGGCCAGGACCAGGTGGCCGCCTGGGGCCACGTGGCCGCTGAGCAGCGGCGCCAGCAGTTTGAGCGGGGTGGCCAGGATGTTGGCCAGCACGAGCGGGTACAGGCCCCTGGCGTGTTCGGGCGAGGCACTGCGCAGTCCCACGCCATTGGCCTGCGCATTGCCGCGCGCAGCCTCCAAGGCGGCCGGATCGATGTCGACGGCATCGATTTCTCCGGCTCCGAACAGCCCGCACGCGATGGCCAGGATTCCCGAGCCGCAACCGTAATCGAGCACCCGCGCCCAGGCGCTCCGCACCTGGGTCGGCTGCGTGGCGATCCAGCGCAGACACATCCGCGTGGTGGGGTGAGTGCCGGTGCCAAAGGCCATGCCCGGGTCGAGATCGATGATGCGCTGCGCTGCCGAAGGCGGCTCGTGCCAGCTTGGAACCACCCAGAAGTCCGGCGTGATGCACACGGGCTCGAACTGCGACTGTGTCAGCCGCACCCAATCCTGCTCCGGGATCGCCTGGATCGCCTCAAGCCGCAGACCCTGGGTCCAGTCCTGCGCCACGAGTGCGGTTGCGGCACCCGTGGCCGCCGCCTCGCTGTCGAAACAAGCCCTGATGCGCGACCGGCGCCATGATTGATCCGCCACCGGCATGCCGGGCTCCCCATAGATCGCCTGTTCCTGGGGCGTGTCGGCATCGGCGTCATCGACCGAAACCGACAGGGCCCCCAATTCCTCCAACAGGGCATCGCAGACATCGTCAACCACATCAGCCGGTGCCTGCAGCACGAGCTCGGTCAGGGCCATGCGAGGGCCGGCGCACAGGGCATCAACGGCGGCGGCCGTTGAGCCAATGCTCCAGGTAGTGGATGCTCGTGCCGCCTTCGACGAACTTCGCATCGGCCATGAGCTCGCGGTGCAGCGGGATGTTCGTCTGGATGCCGTCGACCAAAGTCTCCGCCAGGGCCGTGCGCATGCGCGCCAGAGCCTGCTCGCGGGT
>CAYYYC010000046.1:662-12164 GCA_964475695.1 uncultured Rubrivivax sp. | reverse complement strand
ATCGACCAGGTCATCGGGCCGCGCAGGGGCGGCAGTCTTTCCACCCCACAGGATGTGCGGGTCTACGCCTGCATGAATGGCCTGATGCTGCCGGGTCGGCAGGTTTTCCTCGTGGACACCCATGTCAATGACGACCCCACCCCTGAGCAGCTGTGCGAAATCACCGCCATGGCGGCCGAGGAGATGCGCCGCTTCGGCATTGCGCCCAAGGCGGCGCTGTTGAGCCACTCGAATTTCGGCACGAGCGACCATCCCTCGGCGCTCAAGATGCGCCGAACGCTGAGCCTTCTGCGCGAGCAGGCGCCATGGCTGGAGGTTGACGGCGAAATGCATGGCGACTTGGCGCTTGATGGCGCGGCGCGGGCTGCCCTGATGCCTCGAACCACCCTTTCGGGCGAAGCCAATTTGCTGGTCCTTCCCAACATCGACGCTGCGAACATCGCCTACAACCTGCTCAAGGCCGCGGCCGGCGGGGGCATCGCCATTGGGCCAGTGCTCTTGGGGGCCGCCAAGCCTGTCCATATCCTCACGGCCTCGGCCACGGTCCGCAGGATCGTCAACATGACCGCATTGACCGTGGCCGATGCCAACGCACTGAGATAGCACCGGATTGGTGCGAGGCCTGTTGAAGCTGTCTTTTAATAAATGTAAGTGCTTGCTTCATAACTCAGATTCAATGATCCGAAAGGGACTTGACTTGAGCTTTCGGGGCTTGTTGGCTATCATTGAGGGAGCAGATTAAGGGTTATCCCGTGCAAGCGACCATCCGGTCTTCGTCAGCTTCAGCCTTGGGTCAGTGGGGGCTTGCTTTCCAAAGGCCTGGTCGGGCGATGAGGGCACTCGGCGCGGTGATCCTGGTCGGGTTTGGGGCACTGGTTGCCCCGGATTCGGGGGTTCGTGCGGAGGCGTCTGCGGGCATGCCAACGGTCAGCCTGCAGTCCCTGCCACAGGAGGCTCAGGACACGCACCGCCGGATTCTGTCGGGGGGGCCGTTTCCCTACGACAAGGACGGATCGGTGTTCGGCAACCGCGAGCGCTTGCTCCCCAAGCACCCCAGGGGGTTCTACCGCGAGTACACGGTCAGGACGCCCGGGGCCGGGAATCGGGGAGCCAGGCGCATCGTTTGTGGCGGCCTGCCGCCGGCGCAACCCGAGGTCTGCTACTACACGGGCGACCACTACGCGAGCTTTTCCCGAATCGCGCCGTGATTGCCCGATCGAGCCATCGCTGAGTTCTTGGAGGAGTGAGATCATGCTGTTGCAGAGCGTCCGTCCCAACATCGTGTAGGCCATCCGCGCCTACCGTGTGGACGACCTGATGCTTGCTGCTCAGGACGTGGGGCACCATTTTCTTTACGCCAACATCGCTGACGCGCAGTCCAAGCAGGATGTGCTTGACCGGATCTCGCAGGCTTTCCTGTTCCCCTCCCACTTCGGAAAGAATCTCGACGCGCTCTACGACTGCATGACCGATCTGGTGCACAAATCCGGCACGCAAAGCGGCTTTGTCGTCGTGCTGGAGCAGCTTCCGGACAACCGCGGCTTCGACCGCGAGGCTCGGGAACAGCTGTTGGATGTGTTTCGAGAGGCAGCGGACTTCTGGGCCGAGCGCAAGGTGCCGTTCCGCTGCTTCTACTCGTTCGCGGTCTCCCATTCGGACGGAAGCTGGGACAAGGCGGCCGAGGCCCCTGCGCCCCTGGCCGAGGCCAAAGCCAAGCCGGCCGCCAAGGCCAACACCGGCCCGAGCTTCGGCGCCAACATGCCGATGATGAGCAGCGCCTTCGACACGGCCATGTGGCTCAACGCGGCCTGAGCCGCAGCGCGCACAGCCGGCTGCGGCAGGGCTTCAGCTGGCCGAAGCGCTGCCGGCCCGGCCTGCGGCTGCATCTGCAGCCAGCGCGAGTTCCACATAGGCCTGAACCGGCACTTCCTCGGCCCGGCGCTGCAGGTCGAATCCGACCTCCAGTCCGCGTGTCTCCATCCAGCGCCCCAGCGTGTGGCGCAGCAACTTCCTTCGCTGCGAAAAGGCGGTCTGCACCACCTCGGAGAGAAGCCTTGCGTCCACCGGCGCGGGGTGCGGTTTGGGCTGCATCCGCACCACGGTGGACTCCACCCGGGGCGGCGGGTCGAATGCGCCTGCGGGCACGTCAAGCACTGCCTCAAGCTCGTAGCGCCACTGCAGCATCACCGTCAGCCGGCCATATTCGGCCGTCTGCGGGCGGGCGACCATGCGAGCAACCACCTCCTTTTGGAGCATGAAGTGCTGGTCCACGATCCGATGGGCCCAGGGCATCAAGGCAAAGAGAATCGGCGTCGAGATGTTGTACGGCAGGTTCCCCACCACACGCAGCGACTGACCGGCGACCTCAGCCAGCGCGCCGAAGTCTACGGTCAGGACATCCGCCTGGAGCACATTGAGCCCGGGGCGGCGCTCGAGTTGCGCGGCGAGATCTCGGTCAAGCTCGATGACAGTCATTGACCGGCACAAGGCGAGCAAAGGGGTGGTCAACGCTCCCAAACCGGGCCCGATCTCCACCAGGGCCTGCCCGCGGTGCGGATCGACGGCTTTGACGATGCGGTCGATCACCGAGTGGTCGACGAGAAAGTGCTGACCGAATCGCTTTCGCGCCGTGTGGGGCATGGCCATGGGCGCGCGGGAGGGCTGAAGAGGCCTGCGGCCGGCTGGCTAGATCTGGGGCGCCTCGCGCCGCTCGACATAGGCGCGAGACCTCAGTTCCTTGAGCCATTCGGCATAGGCCTCCTCGAACTTCTGCTCGCGCAGCGCCGCTCGCGCCTGGTCGCGCAGCTGCTTGTTGTCCAAGGCTTGCTCCCGACGCTCCACCACCTGGATGAGATGCACCCCGAAGCGCGAGACCACGGGCTCGCTGAGGCCGCCTACGGCGAGCCTGGCCATGGCCTGCTCGAACTCGGGAACGAACTGACCAGGTGAGGCCCATCCGAGGTCACCGCCCGCCGATGCGCTGCCGTCTTCGGAGCGTTCGCGCGCCAAGTCTTCGAAGCGGCGCGACCCGCCTTCGATCTGGGACCGCCACTGCCGCATCTGCCGCACCGCAGCGTCCCGATTGCTCGCATCGTTGACGCGCAGAAGGATGTGACGGGCGCGGGTTTGCGTGACGCGGAAGGCAGAGCCCTCGCGCCGCTCAAGCAGCTTGAGGATGTGCAGGCCCGCGCCGCTGCGAAGGATCGCTGGCGCGAGCGAGCCTGCAGTCAGCGGACGCACGGCCTCCAGAAAAAGATCGGGAAGCCGGTCAGCCGGTCGCAGCCCGATCTCCCCTCCCCGCTCGCGGTTGGCATCCTGCGAAACGGCCTTGGCCACGGCGGAAAACTCCTCCCCGCTTCGCACTCGAGTCAAGGCAGCCTCGGCCTGCGCCCGCCGTTCAGCCTGCACCGTCGCTGAGGCGCCCTCAGGAATCGGAATCAGGATCTGGGCGATGTTGTATTCAACCTCGCCGGCGCGCTGCCCCCGCTGCTTCTCCACGAAATCCTCGACTTCCGAATCGGTGATCCGCACCCGCTGCGAGACCTCACGCTCCCGCAATCGCTCCACCATGATCTGCTCGCGCACCGACGCACGGAAGCGGGTGAAGTCCATGCCTTCGGCGACCATCCGGTCGCGCAGCGTGGCCACGGAGATTTGGTTCTGCGCGGCAATGTTGGCCAGGGCGCGGTCAACATCCATGTCTTCAACCTTCATGCCGGCTTCCCTGGCCTGGCTAAGGATGGCCCGCTCGTCGATGAGGGAATCCAGCACGTCGCTCTCGAGCTGCTTGGCCTCGGGAAGCGCTGAGCCGGATCGCTGAGCCTCGGCCTGCACCCTCTGCAGGCGCTGGCGAACCTCAAACGCGGTGACCGACTCCTGATTCACGACGGCCACGATGTAGTCGGCCACTTTCGGCTTGGGTGGGGTCTGAGCGTGGCCAGGAAGGGCAGAGGCGCCACCGATTGCGGCCAGCAACAAAACAGACATTCGGGCAGCCAGGGTCTTGTGCATGGGGAATTGTCTCGCGGGGTTGGAGCCGGGCCGACCAGCGGGTCGGGCAGGCACAGGCTCTGGTTTCAGGCATTGTCGGGCATCCGATGGGGCGGCGCGATCGCTGCGCGAGCCCGTCGGGCATAGACGCGAGGGCCGGGCTCACGAGCCGTGTTGGGCTCAAAAGCGCAGGGGGCTGGTGCGTGAGCGGGTCAGGCCTGAAAGCTCGACCTGAAAGATCAGGCGCGTGACCATCTCGCTGAGTCCGGTGGACTGTCGTTGCACACCCATGCGCATGACCCAGCACCCGGCGTCGACCTCCAGCCCCGCCAGGCTGTCGGCCAGGCGTCCGTCACGGGTGTTGTAGTTCAGGCGGGTGGCGCCCGTGACCAGCAGTGTGCAGTCATTGCTGCCGGCGCCGCTGGTGCGGCGCCAGAGCGGCCAGTTGGCCCGCATCTCCAGAGTCTCGGCCAGATCCCGGGCGTAGCGGTACGCCGCCAACACGGCGGTGTCGGGGTGCGGTTGGTAGCGCATGCTCAGCACCGATCGTGTGGTCCGGGAAAGATCGGGGCTGTACTGCACAGTGCTGTCCACGCTCCAGCGGGGATTCAGGGCGATGGTGGCGGCAAACAGGAGGTCCGAAACCCGCTGATTGGCCACCCCTCCTGCCGGTGTGGTGGTCTGGTCCCTGAACTGGAATCGTTGGGCGATCGAGCCGCGCAACAGTTCGGCGCCGCTGCGCTGCTCGATCGAGCGTGTGGTCAGGCCCATCGTCATCTGGTGCGCGTCCGACACCCGATCCACTCCTGAGAAGGCGTTCTCGCTGAAGATCGAGGTGCTGTTGAATTCCTTGGCGGCCGAGTCGAAGTTCGGCAGCAGTCTCTGGTCGCGCATGGGCGTGTTGACATAGACCACGCGCGGCTCGAGGGTCTGGGTGAGCGCGCGCGCGCCAAAAAGCCAAGGGCGCTCCAGATTGAGCCCGGCATCGACGCTGAGCGAGGGTATGGTGCGCGAAGCGCTGTCCAGGGCTGGGCCTGAATCACCGTCAAGCCGGTAGACCGCGCTGTTGAGGGTGAGCTTGGGCACCAGCCATCCGGCCGGCCCGATCCAGGGCCTGCTCACGCTGGCCAGTGCGTGCCATCGCTGCCCGTTGCGCAGCAGCGGCGCGATCTCCAGGGAAACAGGCGGACGGGTGAAGCGGTTGAACTCCATCTCCACCGACATGTCCATGCCCATCCAACCCTGACCCAGCGCGCTCCATCCCAACTGTGGGCTGCGCTGGTAGGGCGAAATGAAGGCGCCGCCGGCATCAATGCCCTGCAGCGGCTGCCAATGCTGGACCCGTGCGTAGGCCACGCCGGTCAAGCCGCGCCAGTGCCACAGGCGCTCGGCTGAAGCAGCCTGCGGCAGCAGCCTGGGCTGGAGAGTCACCTGCGACCTGTCCGCACTCAGCGACCCTGTGGCGTCCGTCACGCTGAACGCCTGCCGCTGAAAGGTCTGCGTGTGCGGAAAGTCCTTCCAATAGTCGTCGTCCGAAACCCACAGACCCTGGGTCTTGAGCGTCACCGGGCCCGTCGACCACTGCTGCTGCCAGTACACCGCACTGCGCGAGCGTTCCGCCTGCCGATCCATGGGCACGTGGTGCACCTGGAACTGGCCGGCATGGGACGGCTCGAGGTGCCGAAACTCGAGCTCGACCGACGGACCTCGGCGAGTGGCCATGATCGGCGTGACGGTGGCATCCCGGTTTGGAGCCAGATTGAGGTAATAAGGGACGCTGAGCTCCAGGCCGCTGCGGGTGTCCACCCGAGCGGTGGGGCTGAGCCATCCGCTGCGTCGGGCGTCACCCAGGGGAAAGCTCAGGCGCGGCAGGGCTAACAGCGGAACGCCGAGGAAGCGAACCTGTGCGTTCTCCGCGACGCCCTCCTCGCGGGCGAAATCCACCAGGATGCGGGGGCTGCGCAGCTCCCAACCGGGCGTTTCCTCGGCCTTGGGAGGTGGCGGCAGATCGTCTGCGCCCTCCAAGGCCGAGATGGCTTTTTGCGGGTCGTTCGGGAGCGGTGCGCGGGCCGGCGGGACACGCCGCTGGCCGGGCCGGGACCCAGCCTCGCGCAAAGGCCGCCCCGACTCATCGGCCAGGCAGCTCGTCAGCCGCGCGTTGCTGAGCTCCAACCGGTCGGCATCGAGGATTCGGATCAGCGTGCCACTGCCCCCGGCCAGGCTGGCTCCAAAGAAGAAGCGGGGGGAGAGGATCTGCCCGCTGGAGCGATTGGTGTCGAAGTCACCGGAGTCGCCCTGCAGCAGGTCCCTGCCGCGCGCCCATCGCACGCCACCGCCCGTCGCGTGAATCATGCCGGTGCGGGCGTCGTAGAGCAGATCAGGCGTGTCGAGCCGAAGGGATTCCTGGCCCAGACGCACCCGACCCTTGGCCCGCGTGGTGCCGTCGGGTGTGCCTTCGAGCGCGTCGGCAATGATCACCACGGCCGGCTTGGCTCCTGCCGCCGCCGGCTTTTCCGTGCCGAACGCCTCAGCCGCCACGCCAAGGAGCAGGGCCAGGCACAAGGGGCTGGACAGCGGGGCCGGTGCACTGCGCGCACGCGCGGTCGAGGTGAGTCTTTGATGCGGTCTCATCACTAGAATCGCTCGAGTGTAGCGATCCACCTGCCGCCCGAATGACTCAACCGCAAGCTTCAACCGCGCCATCGCTGCAGGACGCATCGGGTGTGCCCGTGGCCTGGGCGGACGAAATCCGTCGCCAGGCGTTCTTCGAATGGCTCGGCGGGCAACAGGCTGCCTGGGATCTGGACCCATCCACCCTGACCGGCGCGTCGCAGGATGCCAGTTTCAGGCGCTATCTGAGGATCAGCTCCCACCGCCGGGAAAACAGCTTCATCATCATGGACGCGCCGCCGCCGCAGGAGGATGTTCGCCCTTTCGTGCGCATCGCCCAGCAGATGTGCGCCGCCGGGCTCCACGGCCCCAGGGTGCTGGCGGCCGACGAGCAGCGCGGCTTTCTGCTTCTGTCTGACCTCGGGAGCCAACTCCTGCTGCCGGTCCTGCAGCAGGCGCAGGCTGTGCAGGCCGATGCCCTGATGCGGCAGGTGGGCCAGACGCTGACGCACTGGCAGCAGGCCATGGACCCGACCGACTGGCCCGCCTACGACGAGGCCGCCCTGCGGCGTGAGCTCGATCTCTTCGTGCACTGGTGCGTGGAGCGCGAATTCGGGCTGGCTTGGGGCGCGAACGAGCAGCGCGCGTGGCAGCGGGTGGCCGACCACCTGGTCCGCAGCGCCCTGGCCCAGCCGACCGTGGCGGTGCACAGGGACTGGATGCCTCGCAATCTGATGATCTGCGGCCCGTCTTTGGGCATCCTGGATTTTCAGGACGCCGTCAGAGGACCCGTCACCTATGACGCCGCATCGATGCTGCGGGATGCCTTCATCAGCTGGGATGAGGAGCGCGAGATCGACTGGGCTGTGCGCTATTGGCAGGCCGCGCGACATGCCGGGCTGCCTGTCGACCCCGACTTTGGTGAGTTTTGGCGCGCCGTGGAGTGGATGGGGCTGCAGCGGCACCTGAAGGTGCTGGGCATCTTCTGCCGCCTCAAGCACCGAGATGGCAAGGCCCACTACGCGCAGGACCTGCCGCGCTTCTTCGCCTATGCCACCCGAGTGGCCTTGCGCTACCGCGAGCTCGGCGGGCTCCTTGGCCTGATCGAACCCCTGTCGGGGTTCACGACGCAGCAGGGCTTTACCCTGCGCTGAGCCGGCCCGCACAGCGCAGAGTGGTCGTCGGATGCGGCACCTCAGGGGTGGGCTGCGATCACCTGGGCCACTGCGGCGGTCAGACGCTTGGCGTAGGGCAGGTGCAGAAACTCGTTGGGGCCGTGCGCGTTGCTCTTGGGTCCTAGCACACCGCACACCATCATCTGCGCCTCGGGGAACCCCCTTTGCAGCATGCTCATCAGCGGGATGGTGCCGCCCTGCCCGATGAATCCCACCGGCGCCGCGAAGTGGGCCTGCGAAGCCGCAGCAACCGCGCGCTCGAGCCAAGGCGAGAGTTCCGGCGCGTTCCAGCCCGTGGCACCGAAGGCCCCGGCACGCCCGTCCGGAGTGAAGGTCACTCGGGCGTTGTACGGGGCGTTGTCTTCCAGGAGTGCCTTGAGCGCCAGGGCAGCCTGATGCCCGTCAACCAAAGGCGGCAGGCGCAGGCTGAGCTTGAAGGCTGTGTGCGGGCGCAGCACATTGCCCGCGTTGTGCAGGGGGGGAAGGCCATCGGCGCCCACCACGCTGAGCGTTGGGCGCCAGGTTCGGTTGAGCAGCGCCTGCACAGGGTCGGTGGTTGTGGGCAGGGCGGTGGCGCCATCGGCGCCGCAGGCCCAGGGGAAACGTTTCCAGACCTCCTGGCCCAGGATCGCTGCGGTGGCCTGTGCCTGCGCGAACCGCGCCGGCGGAATCTCGCAGTGGAAGCCTTCGGGCAGGAGGTGGCCGGTGCGCGCATCCTCCAGTCGGTCAAGCACCTGGCGAAGAATCCGAAACGACGACGGCACCAGTCCGCTGGCATCGCCCGAGTGGATTCCCTCGGTGAGGATTTCGACCCGCAACACACCGGACACCATCCCGCGCAGGCTCGTGGTCAGCCACAACTGCTCGTAGTTGCCCGCCCCCGAATCCAGGCAGACCACCAGACTGACCTGACCCAACCTTGGCCCGAGCGCATCGAGGTAGGCCGGCAGATCGAACGAGCCGCTCTCTTCGCAGGTTTCGATCAAGCCCACGCAGCGCGGGCGCGACGCCCCCTGTCGATCCATGGCCTGGAGCGCAGTGACGGCCGCATAGATCGCATAGCCGTCGTCGGCTCCTCCGCGGCCGTAGAGCCGCCCATCTTCAAGCTTGGGCGTCCATGGACCGAGGCCGCTGCGCCAGCCCGCGAATTCGGGCTGCTTGTCCAGATGCCCGTACAACAGGACGGTCTGGCCGCTGAGGTTCTGGCCTCGCGCGGGAACCTCAAAAAAGATCAGCGGAGTTCGACCCTCCAGCCGAATGAGCTCCAGCCGAAGGCCTTCAATGCGCTGTGATTCCACCCAGGCCGCAGCGTCCCGCGCCACCTTGTCCAGCAGGCCCGCTCGAGCCCAGTCCGCGTCGAACATGGGGCTCTTGGCGGGAACACCGATGTAGTCCTGCAGGGCGGGCACGATGGCCTGATCCCAGCGTTCTTCAGTGAAGGCCTGCAGCGCGGCAGGCTCCAGCAGGGTCACAGACTCGGGTGCGTTCATGGGCGCAGTCTCCAGTGGGTGCGCGTCTTGGTCAGCGCTTGGCCTTGAAGCCGAGCCATGACGCGCGGCCAGTCATCACGCAACCCAGGCATCGTAGCCCGTCTTGAGAATCAGCAGGGTCACCACGACGATGAAAAACCGACGAATCAGCCCCGAGCCGTGGCGCAGCGCCAGATGCGTGCCGATCAGGCTGCCGGCCATGTTGGCCAGGGCAAGAACCGCAGCGAGCTGCCACCAGACATGGCCACTGACCGCAAACAGCGTGAGCGCCGAGGCGTTCGTGGCCGTGTTCAGCAGCTTCGCGCCGGCGGAGGCATGCAGGAAGTCCCATCCCAGAAGCCGCACCAGCGCGAAGACGAAGAAGCTCCCGGTCCCCGGGCCGAAGACCCCGTCGTAGAAGCCCACCACCAGGCCGACGCCCGAGGCCGCCAGGGCTTGCCACCGCGCAGAACCCCGCGGCGCATGATCCTGTCCGAGGTCACGCTTGAGCAGTGTGTAGGCCAACACGGCTGCCAGGAGCAGCGGCAACGCGCGGCGCATGCCCGTGGGATCGAGCACCGTGACGACCCAGGCCCCTGCCGCGCTGCCGGCCAGGGCTGCTGCGGTGGCCGGCAGCAGAGTGCCCCAGGGCAGAGAAACCCGCCGTGCGTACTGCAGGCATGCCAGCCCTGTGCCCCAGATGGCTGTGGCCTTGTTGGTGCCCAGCAGGGCGGCCGGCGCCCCATGCGGGAACGCGCCAAAGAGGGCAGGCAGCAGGATCAACCCGCCGCCGCCGATAACGGCGTCAATGAAGCCCGCCATCAGAGAGGCCAGGGCCACAAGCATCAGGTCTGGCATCGGGCGGGCTTGCTTTGGACAGGGGTTGTGTCTTGACGGGTCGGGGTTCCCAGGCACCGCGGTGGAAAAGCAAAAGGCGCCGGGTTTGCCGACGCCTTCTGCCCTCTCGCGGCCCCGATCGGGCTGCCTGCTTCAGGGCCGGATCGGGCCGCCAAGCAGTGGTGTTGTGTCTCCTCCAGCCTCGGCAGGGCGCCAAGATCCAAGCGTGGCGGGCCTTCCGATCTTCACCGACTTTAAACAGGGCCAATCCGCGCGCTCCACAGGGGTTACCCTGCCTGGCAGTTCATGGCTTCTGGGTCAGCCAGTGCGCGGCGCGCTCGGCGATCATCAGTGTCGGGCTGTTGGTGTTTCCGCTGGTGATGCTGGGCATCACACTGGCGTCGACGACTCTGAGCCCGCTGACGCCTTTGACTCGCAGTCGCGCATCGACGACGGCCAAGGGGTCGTTCTGCCGCCCCATGCGGCAGGTTCCCACCGGGTGGAAGATGGTGGTGCCGATATCGCCAGCCAGGCGAGCCAGATCCTCATCGCTCTGGTATTGGATTCCCGGCTTGATTTCCCGGGGCGAGAACGCCGCCAGAGCGGGCTGCGCGGCAATCCTGCGCGTCAGCCTCAGGCTTTCAGCGGCCACCCGCCTGTCCTCGTCGCTTGCCAGGTAGTTGGGGCAGATGACCGGCGCATCATCGGGATTCGGCGAACGCAGATCGACCCGGCCTCGGCTGGTGGGGTTGAGGTTGCACACGCTGGCCGTGATCGCGTCGAAGCGGTGCAGCGGCTGGCCGAAGGCCTCAAGCGACAGGGGCTGCACGTGGTACTGAAGGTTGGGCCAAACCCGCTCGGGGCTCGAGCGGGTGAAGGCGCCGAGCTGCGACGGCGCCATGCTCATGGGCCCGGTGCGGCGGAGCAGGTATTGCAGACCGATCAGGGCCTTGCCCCAGAAGCTGCCGGCCATGGTGTTGAGCGTGCGCGCCCCCTGAACGCCGAACACGGCGCGGATCTGCAGATGGTCCTGGAGGTTGCCGCCCACGCCCGGCGAATCCAGGCGCACAGCCACGCCATGCCGCTGCAGAAGGCCCCCCGGGCCGATGCCCGAGCGCTGAAGCAGCACGGGCGTGGAGACCGCCCCGGCGCACAGCAGCACCTCGCGCGCAGCCCTGACCGGCTGGGCCGGTCCGCCCTGTGGTGGCCGAACCAACACGCCCGTGGCCCGCAGGCCGCCCTGCTCCCCGGCCCGTTCGTCCAGCAGCACCCGCTCCACTGGCGATTCAACCCACACGTCCAGGTTGGGACGCCCGGCCGCCGGCCGCAGGAAGCCGCGGGCGGTGTTCCAGCGCACACCCGCCCGCTGGTTGACTTCGAAATAGCCCACGCCCTCGTTGCTGCCACGGTTGAAATCGTCC
>CAYYYC010000046.1:0-652 GCA_964475695.1 uncultured Rubrivivax sp. | reverse complement strand
TGGCTGGGATGCCCGCCTGCTGGGCCGCCAGGGCAAAGGCGTCCAGGATCGGCCAATGTAGGCGTTGGCGCTCCACCCGCCATTCACCCCCGCTGCGGCGTCCGCTCGGGTCAGGGCCGGGCGCCGCATGCGCTGCGCTTGGCCCGGCCCAGTGGTCCTCGTGCGCCATGAAATAGGGCAGGCACCCTTCCCAGCGCCAGTTGCTGTCGCCCGTCACCTCGGCCCAGTGGTCGTAGTCGCGCGCCTGGCCGCGCATGTAGATCATGCCGTTGATGCTCGAGCAGCCGCCCAACACCTTTCCGCGCGGGTAGCGCAACTGGCGCCCGTTGCGCCCCCTCTCGGGCTCGGTGCTGAAGAGCCAGTCGGTGCGAGGATTGCCGATGCAGTAGAGGTAGCCCACAGGCACATGTATCCACAGGTAGTCGTCCCGGCGTCCCGCTTCGATCAGCAGGACGCGGGTCCCCGCATCCTTGCTCAAGCGATTGGCCAGAAGGCAACCGGCCGTGCCCGCGCCGACGATGATGTAGTCGTAAATGGGCTGCGAACTGCTCATGGAGACCGATTGTGGTCAACCCCGCCCAAGGCCGAGCTGCTTGGAGGGGTGGGTTTGTATTGATTCCAATAAACAACACTGGGCACGCTTGCTCAACTC
>CAYYYC010000045.1:11551-12220 GCA_964475695.1 uncultured Rubrivivax sp. | reverse complement strand
GGCAAGCGCTATAACCGTGAAACGCTGGAAATCCTCTACAAGGGGCGCAGCATCCATGACGTGCTGTCGATGACGGTGGAGGAGGCCAGCACCTTCTTCAGCGCCATTCCCGCGATCGCGCGCAAACTGCAGACGCTGCTGGATGTGGGGTTGGGCTACGTGACCCTGGGCCAGAGCGCCACCACCTTGTCTGGGGGCGAGGCTCAGCGGGTGAAGTTGGCGCAGGAGCTCTCCAAGCGAGACACGGGACGCACGCTCTACATCCTGGATGAGCCGACCACGGGCCTGCACTTCCACGACATCGAGCTGCTGCTCAAGGTGCTGGCCCAACTCAGGCAGGCGGGCAACACCATTGTGGTGATCGAGCACAACCTGGATGTGATCAAGACCGCCGACTGGGTGATTGACCTGGGCCCCGAAGGCGGCAGCGGTGGCGGGCGGCTTCTGGTGTCGGGGACGCCCGAGGCCGTGGCGCAGTGCGGGGACAGCCACACGGGCCGATTCCTGGGCCCGCTGCTGCAGCAGCAGTCGGCGCGAGCGGCCTGAGAGCGGGCTCCGCGCGGAGGACCGGAGCGAAAAAAAGCCGGCCCTCGAGCCGGCTTCCCGTGACGAGCGCAGCCTGCCGGAGCAGGCCGCCTCGGAAGTCACTTCAGGTGGCCGCTGATCAGC
>CAYYYC010000045.1:9385-11541 GCA_964475695.1 uncultured Rubrivivax sp. | reverse complement strand
AGACTTGACCCTTCTTGAAGATGACCTTGAGCTTGTCATCGGCGTTGATCATGCGCTTGTTGGTGGCATCCTGAAGCTTGTGCTTCTTGATGTAGTCCCAAACCCTCTTGGTGACTTCCGTGCGGGGATACGGGCCCTTCCCGATCACGGCGGCCAGCGTGTCGCTCACGGACATGGCCTTCATGAATGCCGCATTGGGGGTGCGCTTCTTGGCCGGGGCCTTCTTCGCTGCGGCCTTCTTGGCCGGCGCCTTCTTGGCCGGGGCCTTCTTCACTGCGGCCTTCTTGGCCGGCGCCTTCTTTGCCGCAGCCTTCTTGGCCGGGGCCTTCTTTGCCGGGGCCTTCTTCGCCGCAGCCTTCTTCGCAGTTGCCATGTTTAACTCTCCATCAAGGTCGTTGTTGATGTGCTGGGTTGAGGTGAGCTTTCTTGATGACGGCTCGTTTGTTCTCAAGGACCCCGCGGGCGCAATGGTAATGCGAGTTCACTGCGCAGAGAAGGGGAATTCCCTCTGAAAACGGGCATTCGCACCCTGCGGGCCGAAATTTGTCGCGTCATCACAACCCGGCGGCACAGCCCGGCGCGGTGGGTTGAACCTCAGAGGGGAATGTTGGGCGGCAGCTCGGGCGGCAGATCCTGCTCTCGCACGCCGCGCATTTCGGCGTAGGTGCGGCGTCTTTCGCGTTGGAGCTCGCGCGCCCGGGCGTCGATGATCGAGGCCTCGACATGGTCTGTGGCCGCGCCGGTTCGCACCATTCTCTGGCCGGCCTTGAAGCGGTCGAGGGCACCATTGAGGTCGCCACGGGCCCATTGGTACTCGGCTTGTGCGCGGATCGCCCGCAGCGGCTGCCCGAGCGCCTGGTGGCAGCGCGCCAACAAGGCCCAGGCCTCGGCGTCGTGGGGGCGTTCGACCACCCAAGCAGACAGGGCCTGGGTGTGCAGCGCGATGGCCTGCCCTGCCGTGGCTCTCTGGCCCGACGTTGCGGCCTGACGGCCCCACTGCAGGGCAGCCTCGGCCCGAGCCAGTGCAATCGGACGCTGTCGCCCATCAAGCGACTCCAGCAAGGCCAAGGCGCTGTGCGCCTGCCCCTGCGCCACGCGGACCTCGGCCGTCAGCAGATCCAGCGCCATGCGTGCCGGTGCAGATCCCTCGCCTGACCCCAAGGCGCGCAAGTGCTGCTCAGCGGCCCTGGGCTCGGAGAGCAGCACGCTGGCCAGGGCTGCCGAGTATGAGGCGGCTGCCTGTTCATGGGCATCCTGATGGGCGGCCGAGGCCAATGCCTGCCAGCGCCGAAGGGCCGGCTCGCTGGGGTCCATCAGAACCCGGGCTCTGGCCTTCATGAGCTGGTGCAACATGGTGGACGACAGCGCCCTGCCAAGGGGCGCCCCCGAAGCCGCAGCCGGCGATTGGGTCTGGGCCTGCAGCCGATCCTTGGCCTCGCCGATGCGCTCCACCGTCAAGGGGTGGCTGCGCAGGTAGGGGTAATTGCCGCTGTCGTTGAGCCGGTTTGCCCGCCCCAGGCGCTCGAAGATGGCGGCAACCCCCTGTCCCGAGAAGCCGGCATCGGTCAGCACGGAAAAGCCGATGCGGTCCGCCTCGCGCTCCAGGTCGCGCGAGTAGTTCAGCTGTCCTTGAGCCATCACCCCCTGCGAGACCATGATCGAGGCCTGGGCCAGGTCAGGGCTTCCCGTGCGGGCTGCAGCCAGCATGCCCAGCAGCAGGCCGGCGATGGCCAGCGGCGTTTGGCGGCCGGCGCTGGCGTTCGAACGCACGATGTGGCGTTGCGTGATGTGGACCAGTTCGTGCGCCAGCACCGCGGCGAGTTCGTCAGGGCTGCCGGACTCCGCGATCAAGCCCAGATGGATGCCGATGTGGCCGCCCGGAAGCGCAAAGGCGTTGATCGATCGATCCCGCAGCAGGAAGGGCTGCCATGCGAACGCCGCATCGATCTCTCCGGCGATCTCGCCGCGCGCTCGTGCCGCCCTGACCAGCGGATCCCAGACCGATTGGACATAGGCCAGGAGCAACGGGTCGTCCAGAAACGAGACATCCCGCCGCAGCTGGCGCATGATGAGGTCACCGTAGCGGCGCTCCGCACCCTCGGTGATGCCGGAGGCATCGGGCTCCCCCAGGGACGGCAGTCGAAGCGCAGAGGGGC
>CAYYYC010000045.1:0-9285 GCA_964475695.1 uncultured Rubrivivax sp. | reverse complement strand
AAGGGCGATGTGATTGCCGTGGCGCGCATTGCCGCGATCATGGGGGCCAAGAAGACGCCCGATCTCATTCCGCTGTGCCACCCGCTGCCGTTGACTCGGGTGGCGGTTGACTTCGAACTGCAGGACGAGCCGCCTGCGGTTCGCTGCCTGGCCACGGCGGAGACCCTGGGGACCACTGGAGTGGAGATGGAGGCCTTGACCGCAGTGCAAGTGGGCCTGCTGACCATCTACGACATGTGCAAGGCGGTGGACCGCGGCATGGAGATCACTGGCGTGCGCCTGTTGGAGAAGAAGGGCGGCAAGAGCGGGCACTGGGTGGCGCAGGGGTAGACGCGCCTGGCCAGGGCTGGGTCCCTGCGGCGATTCACAAGAACCACGCCATGGTCTTTTCCAGCCTGACCTTTCTCTTCTTCTTCCTGCCGGCCTGTCTCGCGCTCTATTTCGCGTTTCCCCAGCGGCC
Organism: uncultured Rubrivivax sp.; assembly: GCA_964475695.1. Taxonomy (GTDB): domain Bacteria; phylum Pseudomonadota; class Gammaproteobacteria; order Burkholderiales; family Burkholderiaceae_C; genus RFTU01. Next base: position 8,825 of record CAYYYC010000045.1, on the reverse strand, counting down.
TGTCCGCAACCTCATCCTGACGCTTTTCTCCCTGATCTTTTACGCTTGGGGCGAGCCGATCTGGGTGGGCCTGCTGATCTTTTCGGCCTGCTGGGACTTTCTCAACGGGCTGTTCATCGAGCGCTGGAGGCACCGGCGCGCCATGGCCAGACTGGGACTCTTGAGTTCTCTGGTGGTGAACCTGGGCCTGTTGGCCTCGTTCAAGTACGCCGACTTCATCGTTGAGACCGTCAATGCGGCCACCGGGCTGGACTTCAAGGCGCCCGGGTTGCTGCTTCCCATCGGCATTTCCTTCTACACGTTTCAGACCATCTCCTACACGATCGATGTCTACAGGGGCGAGGTTCAGGCCCAGAAGAGCCTGCTGAACTTCATGCTCTTCGTGGTGTGCTTCCATCAACTGGTGGCCGGGCCGATCGTGCGCTACTCGCATGTGGCCCGCGAGATCGAGCAGAGGGTGTTCAACATCGACGAATTCAGCCAAGGGGTGAGCCGCTTTTGCAAGGGCCTCTTCAAGAAGGTCTTCATCGCCAATGTGGCCGGCGAGCTGTCCCTGCAGTTCCTCGGACTGTCGCCCCAAGAAGCCACGATGGCAGGGGAGTGGTTCGGCCTGCTGATGTTCAGCCTGCAGATCTACTTCGACTTTTCAGGCTACTCCGACATGGCCATCGGCCTGGGGTTGATGTTTGGCTTCCACTACCGGGAAAACTTCCAGCACCCCTACATGGCGCGCTCAATCACCGACTTCTGGCGCCGCTGGCACATCTCGCTGGGCTCGTTCTTTCGCGACTATGTCTACATCCCCCTGGGCGGCAACAGGCGCAACCAAACGCGCAACATCTTCATCGTCTGGGGGCTCACCGGCCTGTGGCACGGCGCAAGCTGGAATTTCGTGCTCTGGGGGCTGTACTTCGGCCTGATTCTTTGGCTTGAGAAGCAGTTTGTCCTGCGACTGCTGGCCTGGTTGCCCCAGCCCATCGGGCACGCCTATGCTTTGTTTCTGGTCGTCACAGGCTGGGCAATCTTCCACTTCACGGATCTGGAGCGGCTGCACGCATCGATGCAACTGCTCTTTGGCCTGTCACAGGCCCCGCTCTACGACTTCTCGCTGACATCGGCGCTTTCGGCCAACGCCCATTGGCTGGCCTTCGCGCTGCTGATGTGCGCGCCTGTGTACGCCATGGTGCACCGTCAAATGCAGCGTTGGCTTCCGGCGGGGCTCTACCAGGCTGCGGTGATGGTGCAGACGGCGGCCCTTCTGGGCGTCAGCACCCTGTTGCTGGTGGGGCAGACCTACAACCCCTTCATCTATTTCCGATTCTGAGCATCATGGCCCCAAGGCCCGCGACCCTTTTGTCCTGGATCCACGCACTGGGCTTCTGCACGGCTCTGCTGAGCGGGGGCGTCCTCTTTGTTCTGGCGCCCCGGCAAGCGGTCTCGGAGGGGGAAAACCGCCGGCTTGCTCCGATGCCGGAGTTTTCCTGGGAGTCCCTGGGCCGGGGGGAATTCACGAGGAAGCTCGATGATTTTGTCGCCGACAACTTCATCTTCAGGCAAGAGCTGACGGGACTGGCCGGCGAGTTGCGGCACTGGCGGGGCTGGGCGCTCGATGAGATCCGGGTGTTCGGCGCACTGCCGCCGGCGGCGCAGAAGGCGCCGCAGCCTGAGCAGGAGACCACCCCACCGCCGCCTCCGCCGGCATCGCCGCCGCAGGAACAATTCCCGCCACCGTCGCAGGAGCGCGATCAGCCGCAACCGCAATTGCAGGAGCCACCGCGGCGGCCGGCTTCGGCCCTTGAGGCCGCGCCCCCTACAGACCAGGCCAACGCGCCCTACGAGAATGTGGAGTCGATCATCATTTACCGGGGCAGGGCGGTGCAGATGTTTGGCGGCACTCCCGCGATGAGCAAGCCGTTCATTTCCGCGGTGGCGCGCTATCGACAGGAGTTTCCGCAGTTGGGCATCTACGTGATGGCCATCCCCATCGGCGCGGACTTCTACCTGCCACAGAAGATCACCAACGGCGCGATGCGCGAGCGCAGCCTTGTTGAGCACCTCTCCGGCGCGCTTCCTGCCGGGGTCCAGGCCGTCAACGTTTATGAACCACTGGCGCAACGCACCTCCGACTACATCTACTTTCGGACGGATCACCACTGGACGGCCCTGGGCGCCTTCTATGCCTACCAGGCTTTCGCGCAGACGGCCGGGATTCAGTCTCTGCCGCTGCAGGCTTTCGCCAGACGGGAAGCGCCCAGGTTCTGGGGTTCGCTCTACCACCGAACGCTCTCGCCGGCCCTCAAGGCCAGTGTCGATTCGGTGGAGTACTTTGTGCCGCCGGTGGAGGCCCGAGTGACAATGTTCTCGCCGGACTTCGACGGCGGCCGCCCCGGCCACCTGCTGCGTGAGCCCGCGCGGGGAGGTGGTGGCTACATGATCTTCCTGGGTGGTGACTACCCGCTCCTGAGAATCTCCACCAGCGCAGGCACGGGACGCAGGATCATCGTGGTCAAGGATTCCTACGGCAACGCTTTCATCCCCTTCCTGGCCGCCCACTATGAGGAGATCTTCGTGATCGACTACCGATTCTTCAATGGAAGCATCAGGGCCCTGATCAACGAACACGGCGCGCAGGAACTTCTGTTTGCGCACAACACCTATGTCTTGAGCAGCGGCTACACGGCGCAGCGGGCGCGCAGCTTCCTGGCCGGCGGGGGCGGCGGTGCCGCGGGCCTGCCCGCCTCGGCAGGAGCGGCTCGATGATCCGAGGCGAATCTCACCGGCGGACCGGGACGGGCGGTGCGGTCGCCCGCGCTGCATGGGTGGCCGCCGTGGCGTTTTGGGCGGCTGCGGCCCATGGCAACCCTTCGCCGGCTCAGGATGCGGTGGCGCAGGCGGCTGCCCTTTCGCAAGGGCCGGTCGAAGTGAGTGCCACCAGCGGCCGGGCGCTGTCCAGCATCATCGGCCGCGAGCGGGCCCAGTCCCTGGCGGGTTTCGTCGGCGAGGACTTCAATGTCTTGGAGGCCGCCAATCCGGAGCTGCTTGATCGATTGACCCGCAAGTGGGAGCAGGCCCGCCATGCGCGCGTGACGATCCTGCACTTTGGGGATTCTCATGTGCAGCCCGGCTTTGCGGCGCAGGTCACTCGCCACAAGCTGCAGTCGGCAGCCGGCAGCGCCGGACGTGGCATGGTGTTTCCGTATTCCATGGCCAAGACCTATTCCCAAAACGATTACCGATCGACCTTTCAGGGCGAGTGGACCACCGCCAACAGCATGCAGATGTCCCCGAAGTTGCCGCTGGGGTTGGCCGGATTCGTCGGCCGAACCGGCAGCGCGCAGGCCGCTTTCGCCCTGGAGTTCAATCAGCCGCTGGAACCTGGCGCCAAGGTGCTGAGGCTCTTCTACCGAGTCACCTCGGCCGGCTACCGACTGCGGGTGCAGTCCGGCGAATTCGGGTGGGAAGGCGCCTTGGGCGCAAGCCTTGCGGGGGATGCGGCGCAACCGCAGCAGGTGCGCGTGCTCGAGATCGAGGCCCCGGCCCTGACGCAGGGCCTGGAGATGAGCATTTCGAACGAGCAGCCAGGCCCTGACGACCACTTCGAGCTTCACGGCCTGAGCATCGAAAACGGCAGGGCTGGCGTCCTTCATCACAACCTTGGCGTGGGTGGCGCGGCCTTCGCTGCCCTGCGTGCACAGGCGCACTTCGACGAGCAGTCCATGCTTCTGGCCCCTGATGTCGTGATCTTGGATTGGGGCACGAACGACATCATCTACAAGAACCGGGTGCCGGCCGATCTTGAGCAGACCATCGTCGAGACCATCGCCCGGGTTCGCTTGCGTCACCCGCAGGCGCTCATCGTGCTGACCACCGTTCAGGACACCTACTATCGGCGGCGGGCAGTGACAGCCGCCTGGGACTTCGCGCAGATGGCTCGGCGGCTTGCCCTGGAAAACGACTGCCTGCTCTACGACTGGTATCGCGTGGCCGGCGGACGCGATGCGATGCGGGCCTGGTATGCCCACGGCTTGGCTCAGCCCGATCATGTGCACCTGACGGTGGCGGGCTATTCAATCAAGGGAGAGCTTCTGGGGCAGGCCTTCCTCAACTCCCTCGCATGGCGCGCCCGCCAGTCCGAGGCCTCGCGCCTGTGGCTGCCGTCGCAGTCCAACGCCCCGGCAGCGCAATCGGTGGTGGCCTGGCTCAGGAGCGCGCAACCCTTCCAGCGTCGCGCGGACCTGATCAGAGGCCCTGCCGCGGGTCCTCGGTCGGCCGCCAAGTCGCCCTCAAGAAAGTCCCCAGGAAAGCCCGCGAGCCCGGGCAAGCCCAAGCCCTCCAAGCCCAAGCGGGTTTGAGGTCCCGCCCCGGCAGGGGCTCCGCCGCCGGAATGATCCGCAGCCCGAAGGGCACGGCCGGGGCTAGGGAGCGCGCATCAGCTCGCGCCATGGCCAAGCCTTCTCGGCGGGCTCGCACACGAAGCGACTGCTGGGGGGGGCCGTGGGGTCTTCGCAGGCCTCAAGCCAGAGCCGCGCCGCCGCCGGGTTGAACTCGCGCAATCGCGCGGCCAGATGCCTGGCCTGGTCACGATCGCCGGGGCCATCCCGGCTGGCCAAGGCATCGGCCCAGGCCATCATGAGCCTGGGATCCAGCAGGACATGGGGGGCGCGCTCGAAGGCTTTGGCCAACGGCTGTGACCAAGGCTTGCCGGGAATGGGCTTGACCGTGGTGGCCAGCGCATAGTGGGCATGGTCGGCAAACCAGGTCAGCTGCTGCCCGCGGCTGATGCGCTGGCTCAACGAGCCTGCATTCGGGCCAGGCTCGTAGATGGCTCGCACCACCTGGTAGTCGCGCCATGCCCATGCCGAGCCCGCAATGGCCGTGGCACCCAGGCTGCCGAGCAGCAACGCCTGCCAACGGGCCGCGCGTCGCCAAGGGGCGTCCCAGCCCATGGCCACAGCCAAAGCCAGGAATGAAGGAAGCGCGAGATGGGCATACCACAGCGGGTATTCCAGCAGGCTGTGCAGTCCCACGATGCCCAGCATGACCACCGCTGCCCGCCGAGGCAGTCCGTCGGGCCCGTTCTGGGCGAAGGCGCGGCGGCATCCCTGAATCAGCGCGGCCAGCATCAAGCCGAAGGCCGACAGACCCAGCGGAGCACCCAGCTCGGCCATCAGGTGCAGCGGCAGGTTGTGGGCATGGTCGAAGAACGCGGGCGGACGCTGCGTCATCGGCGTCAGGCTCCATGCGATGTTGAAGTGACCCCACCCCACGCCACTCCAGGGCTGCTGCTCGATGAGATCCCAGGTGTTCTTCCAAATGGCAAACCGCGAGCTCGAAATGTCTCCGCCCCCCGCAGCGCCCGGGGTGTCGCTCAAGATTCGGCGGGCCATCCAGAATGCGGCCGCCCACACGGGCGCACAGGCGAGCACGATCCGGGCCGGCGCAGGCATGCCCCGCTCCCACACCGCCCAGCCCAGCAGGAAGGCCAGCCCCAGCAAACCGGTGCGGGAGCCCGACAGCACCAGGGCTGCCATGAGCACAGCCATTCCGGCGGCCGCCGCCCAACGGCCCATGTGCCCTTGCGCATGGAGAACAACCCAGCCCACGGCGCCCCACAGCAACACTGTGGCCAGGTGATTGGGCTGCCGCAGGTGTCCCACGGCGCGGCCCGGCAGGTGGCTGGGCTCGATCCAGTGGCTCAGAGGGCCGGACAAGGCATCGGGGACGAGGACCTGCATGATCCCGATGAATGCGCTGGCCAGACCCGCGAGCGCAGCCGATGCCACCAAGAGCCCTGGCCAGGGTGATCGCCGTCCATCAGGCTGCTCGAACCCGGCCACTTGGAGGGGCGCCTCCTTCCAGGCCCGAATGCTCCACCCCAGGATGATGATTCCTGCCACCGCCAACGCCCAGAGCTCCGCAAGGGCTGTGACGATGGGGGGCTGGCTCAGGGGCAGCAGCGCCGGGCTGGCTGCCAGGGCCACGATCAGGGCGGGAAGCGCAGCGGAGGCGGCATGCATGCGGACATTGTCGGCAATGTTTGCGGCGGCCACCTGCGGCCGGCCACTGAGGCGTTGCGCAGCCCCGCGCAACGGCGCCGCAGACTCAGGGGGAGAGCTTGTCGCAGTCGTCCGACTGGAATCCCGGCACGGGCGACTTGGCGACCGTGCAGCGCCAGGCGATGGGCGAGAGGGTGATGTCACTGACCACGAGGCTGACCACGGTGGTGGCCTCGGCGTCGGCCGTGGCCGTTGTGGGATGGCGCCCCGTGAGCGTGACCGATCCGCCGGTGGAAGCGCAGACCGATGCGGCGATGCCCGAGCACAGGTCGGTCGCCGCAGTGTTGATCGACTCGGCCACTTTGACCCGCTCGCCCGCCGCGTTGGAGACGGCCGAGCCGACTTCTGCCTTGGCCAGATAGTTCCGGTATTGGGGCAGCGCGATGGCGGCCAAGATGGCGATGATGGCCACCACGATCATCACTTCAATGAGTGTGAAGCCTTGGGGATGGTGGCTGTGCGGCTCACGGGAGGCGGCAGCACGGGTGGTGGCAGGAAGGTTGGGCATGCTGGGCGGATTTCCTGGTGGGCGGTCCGAAGGGCGGAGACGAGCGCGGGACTATATCCGCCGAGGGGTTGCCCAAGGCCGCTGGCCCCAGGGATGGGGGCAGGGTCCTGCCCTCGGACGCCTCCGGTCAGGTGGGCGGCGCCGAGTCCTCGGGGGTTGGGGCCTTGCGCTGAGACAAAGCCCGCCCCAACGCCCACACCAGAGCGGCACCGGCGATGCCGGCGGCGTATCGAACCCAGTCGGTCTGCGGCAGCTTGATGAACCACGACCAGGCCTGCTCGTTGGCCACCACCGGGTCGGTCACCGCCATGGTGCCCGCAATCCACCCCAGGAGCATGGCGCCAGCGGTGATGATCACCGGGAACCGATCCATCAGCTTGATCACAAACTGGCTGCCCCACACGATGATCGGGATGCTGACCAGCAGACCAAAGACAACCAGAAACATCTTGTGGTCGCCACCCGCGCCTTCGGCAGCGCCTGCGATGGCAATGACATTGTCGATGCTCATCACCAGGTCGGCCACGATCACGGTCTTGACGGCGGCCCACAACCGATCCGACCCCTCGATGTTCCCGTGTTCATCCTCGTCGCCTGGGGCAAGCAGCTTCACGCCGATCCACACCAGAAGGAGTCCGCCCACGATCTTGAGAAAGGGGATGGCCAACAGGGCCAAAGCAAAGAAGATCAGGATCACCCGCAACCCGATGGCGCCGGCGGTCCCGTAGATGATGCCCATGCGGCGCTGGGCCGGTGGCAGCTTGCGGCATGCCAGGGCGATCACCACGGCGTTGTCGCCGCCCAGCAGGATGTCGATCATGATGATCTGACCGACGGCAAGCCAGAATTCGGGAGAGGTCAGAGCGTCCATGACTGCGGCAATTGAAGCAAGGGACGCAGTGTAGTCGCCCGTGTGGCTGAGCGGCTACAGCATCGCCTTGAGGAGCTTGCCCATCTCCGACGGGTTTCGGGTGACCTTGAAGCCGCAGGCCTCCATGATCGCCAGCTTTGCGTCTGCCGTGTCCGCGCCTCCGGAAATCAGAGCGCCGGCATGGCCCATCCGCTTGCCTGCAGGCGCGGTGACCCCGGCGATGAAGCCGACGATCGGCTTTTTCATGTTGGTCTTGCACCACTGGGCCGCCTCGGCCTCGTCGGGCCCGCCGATCTCGCCGATCATGATCACCGCGTCGGTGTCGGGGTCGTCGTTGAACGCCTTCATGATGTCGATGTGCTTCAGGCCATTGATCGGGTCCCCCCCGATGCCCACGGCACTCGATTGGCCCAAGCCGATCTCCGTGAGTTGCGCCACGGCCTCGTAAGTCAGGGTGCCCGACCGCGAGACCACGCCGATTCGGCCCTTGCGGTGGATATGGCCCGGCATGATGCCGATCTTGATTTCTTCAGGCGTGATCAGGCCCGGACAATTGGGCCCGAGCAGCAGTGTCTTCTTGCCGCCCGAGGCCTCCTTGGCCCTCATCCGGTTGCGCACCATGAGCATGTCCCGAACCGGGATCCCCTCGGTGATGCAGACCACCAGGTCCAGGTCAGCCTGGACGGCCTCCCAGATGGCATCGGCGGCGCCGGCAGGGGGCACATAGATGACCGAAACGGTGGCCCCCGTCTCAGCCTTGGCTTCTTCGACGCTGGCGTAGATCGGAATGTCGGAGAACCTCTCCCCGGCCTTCTTGGGATTCACTCCCGCCACAAAACACTGCCTGCCGTTGGCGTAAGCTTGGCAGCCCAGGGTGTGGAATTGACCGGTCTTGCCGGTGATGCCCTGGGTGATGACCCTGGTGTCCTTGTTGATCAGGATAGACATGTCTGGGGCCCTCACTTCACCGCTGCGACGATCTTGGTGGCCGCTTCGGCCATGGTGTCGGCGCTGATGATGGGCAGGCCTGATTCGGCCAGCATCTTCTTGCCGATGTCCTCGTTGGTGCCCTTCATGCGCACGACCAGGGGAACCTTCAGGTTGACCGCCCGACAGGCCGCCACCACCCCTTCGGCAATCGTGTCGCAACGCATGATGCCGCCGAAAATATTGACCAGGATGCCCTTGACCGCCGGGTTCTTCAGCATGATCTTGAAAGCCTCGGTGACCTTTTCCGCAGTGGCTCCTCCGCCCACGTCCAGGAAGTTCGCCGGCTCGCCGCCGAAGAGCTTGATCGTGTCCATCGTGGCCATCGCCAGACCGGCCCCGTTGACCAGGCAGCCGATGTTGCCGTCCAGGCTGATGTAGGACAGGTCGAACTTGCTGGCCT
>CAYYYC010000044.1:0-12430 GCA_964475695.1 uncultured Rubrivivax sp. | reverse complement strand
CATGGCCTCGTATTCGGTGCCCTTCTGAAGGTTGTTGAGGTTCACCACGTAAGCATTGTGGTGCTTGCCGTGGTGGAACTCCAGGGTCTCCCGGCTGTAGTGGGGCGCCAGGTCATCCAGGCCGTAGGGAAGTGCGGGAAGAGTGTGTTCCATGAAGTCCTCACAGGGAAGAATGTCGACGATCTCGAAATTGTAGGCACGCCGCGCGGCTTCGAGGGAAAAAAGGTCTAAGTGTCCGGCGAAGAGACCGAATCCACATGGATCTCTGCCCTGCCGTCGTGCCACACCGCAACAAGCTCGTCGCCCACCCGCACCAGCTGCGCCGAGGTCAATGGCCTCCCCGAGGCATCGCTCACCCAGGCGTAGCCACGTCGAAGCACGGCCTGGGGATCCTGAGCCTGAATGCGTGCGGACACATCCTGCCATCGACCCAAAAGTCGGGCCCACTGGGCTCCGCGGGCCGCGATCAAACGCCCCCCGAGGCGATGCAGGGCGAGGGCTCGACGCTGCAGCGGATCAGCGATGCCTGCAGCAAGCCTGGTTTGCAAGTGCTGGAGTGCCGCTGCACGACGCGACAGGCTCTGGGCCGGCCGAAGCACGGCCATGGCGGATTGGTCTAGGCGTTGGTGTCGGCGATCCATGGCGCGATTCACACTCAGCCTCAGCCTCCTGGCGAAATCCGCCAGGGTTTCTGAGCACTCCTGTTGCACGGGCGTGAGCAGCTCGGCGGCTGCCGTCGGTGTCGCTGCACGCACATCGGCGGCAAAGTCGGCCAGGGTCACATCAGTCTCATGACCGACCCCGCAAACGATCGGAACCGAGGCCCGCGCCACAGCACGAACGACCCGCTCATCGTTGAAGGCCCACAGGTCTTCGAGCGAGCCTCCGCCCCGCGCCAGAATCAGGGCGTCAACCTCGGCACGCGCGGCGGCCGCCTCCAGTGCTCGGACGATGCTGTCGGGCGCCTCCTGACCCTGGACAAGGCAGGGATAGACGAACACCCGAACCTGAGGCGCGCGCCTGGCCACTGCCGTCAGGATGTCTCGCAGGGCAGCAGCCTGGAGTGATGAGATCACCCCGATGGCTCCCGGATGCGCCGGGAGGGGACGCTTGCGCCGGGCATCGAACAGTCCCTGCGCGGACAGGCGCGCCTTGAGCCGAAGAAACTCCTCATAAAGTGACCCACTGCCCACCACCCGCATGGACTCGACAACGAACTGGAGGTCTCCGCGGGGCTCGTAGACGACCAGTCGCCCCTCAGCCTGAACCTTCAAGCCATCCCTGGCGGCAAAGTCCAGGCCGCTCACAGACCGGCGGAACATCGCACAGCGCAGGAGCGCCGGAAGCCCTTGCCCGTCCTTGAGACTGAAATATCGGTGGCCGCTTGCAGCCTCGACCCAGGCGCTGATCTCCCCGGTGACCTGCACCGTGCCGAATCGCGCCTGCAGGGCGTCTCCCGCGGCTTCGACCAGCGCAGCCACGCCCCAAACACGGGGAACGGAGACACGCTCAAGGGTAGGATTCATGAGTGCAGCCCTTTGGGTGATTGGGTCGGTACTCCACAAGTCGTGAAAAATCGGCGTTTCACGCGGATTCCCGCGCCAGACCTACGGGTTTTCGTCATAAGTCATTGAAAGATATTGTGTTTTTGGCGGTAAACAACTTCAGGTCTCCTCGGCTCGTCGGAATTGAGGGCAACTCCCTGCGGGATAGGAAGACTTGTTCACAAAGTTATCCACAGAAACTCATGCGAACCCACCCCTTGGCTGGCGAGGCTCGCCCATGATAGTCGGGTCAATGGCGCGTTGGGCGCTTGGACGGGCCGTGATTCGGCGGGTCGAGTCGCTCTGGTGGGGACCCGGCGGGCCGACCAGGCCGCCACTGTGGGCGTGGCCCCTGGGAATTCTCGAGCGGGCCTATCGGCTCGGCGTCGACTGCAAACGCAGGTTTGACCTGAGGCGCGCACGCCACTCTGCACCGGCTCGCGTCCCCGTCATCGTTGTGGGAAATTGGGTGGTCGGCGGCGCGGGCAAGACACCTGTGACGAGGGCGCTGGTGGACCACCTCCGCCAGCGGGGATGGAGCCCGGGCATCGTTTCACGCGGCTACGGTCGAGCGAGGAATGCGCCGCCCCTCGTCATTGCCGCACACCATGAGGCCTGGAGTGTGGGCGACGAGCCACTGTTGCTGGCTCGCATGACCGGTGTGCCGGTGGCCGTCGGGCGCGATCGTTGCGCCGCAAGGGATCTGCTGCTGCAGAGTCATCCGGAAGTGAACCTCATCATTGCCGATGACGGACTTCAACACTGGAGGCTCCGGCGAGACCTGGATGTTGTGGTGGTCGATGAAAGGGGGGGTGGAAACGGCCGCTGTCTGCCTGCGGGTCCGTTGCGTCAGCCTGTGCCGGACCGCTTGCCTGCGCACACCCTGTTGGTCTACACCGCTGCTCGGGCCAGCCTCCCGCTGCACGGACACTTGGCGCCAAGACGGCCGGGTGGCGTGCAAACCCTGGGAGATTGGCAGCGCAATCTCCCCTTGCCTGCCGATGGTGGGTGGGCCGCACTGGACGGGAAAGAGGTTCACGCCGCCGCAGGAGTCGCCGTGCCCCAGCGCTTCTTCGCCATGCTCCGCAGCCAGGGATTGAGGATCATCGCCGAGCATGCGCTGCCAGACCACGCCCGATGGGCCTCCCCACCTTGGCCTCCCGATGCCTCGGATGCGGTTGTGACCGAGAAGGACGCCATCAAGCTGTCACCCGCATCGGGCGGCACCACCCGGATCTGGGTGGTCAAGCTAGACTTGACGCTGCCTGAAGCCCTTTTGTCGTCCGTCGACGCGGCGCTGTCCGCCTTCAAACACAAAGCCCATGGATAGCCGCTTGATCGAGTTGCTCGTTTGTCCCCTGTGCAAAGGCCCCCTCGCTCTGCGCAGAAATGAGCGGACTGAGGCCGTCGGGCTGTCCTGCGCGGCCGATCGTCTCCTGTTTCCCATCCGGGACGGAATTCCAGTGATGCTGGAGTCGGAAGCGTTGCCGGTGGAGGAGGAAGGCCCCTCAGCGCCGTGAGCTTTCATGTGGTTATCCCGGCCCGTCTGGCTTCGACGCGCCTGCCCAACAAGCCATTGGCCGATCTCGCGGGGATACCGATGGTGGTTCGTGTGGCCAGACAAGCGCTGTTGAGCGCAGCGAGCTCGGTCACCGTGGCCGCCGACAGCCCGCTCATCCTTGAAGCCTGCGCTCGCTACGGCATCTCTGCCGTGGCGACTCGAGCAGACCATTCGAGCGGGAGCGACCGCCTTGCTGAGGCGTGCGAGGCGCTGGGCTTCGAGACAGAAGCAGTCATCGTCAACCTGCAGGGCGACGAGCCCCTGATCGACCCCGGGCTTCTCAATGCCTGCGCGCAAGCCCTGGACAGCGCCCCGGACTGCGTCATGGCCACGGTGGCCGCCCGGATCGACACCGCTGAAGATTGGCTCAGCCCCCATGTGGTCAAGGTGGTGCTCGACGCACAGCAGCGGGCGCTCTATTTCAGCCGAAGCCCAATTCCGGCCTGGCGTGACCGGCGCAGCGATCAGTCCATGGCCGGCGCGCCGAGCCACATCCTCCGTCATGTGGGCCTCTACGCCTATCGTGCCAACTTCCTTCGTCGGTACCCTGAACTCCCCGTTTCTCCCTTGGAGTCAGCCGAGATGCTCGAGCAACTGCGCGTCATCTGGCATGGTCACAGGATCAAGGTCCACCTGGCCAGCAAGGCCCCAATGGCGGGCGTGGACACGCCGGCAGACCTCGAAAGGGTGCGCCAAGCCCTGGCCCACCAGGGCTGAATCCCACACTTGACCCCGTGGGTTGCGTGTTATTCTGAATCGAGGAGACAAGCACATGAGACTCATACTCTTGGGCGCACCAGGCGCCGGAAAAGGCACTCAAGCGGCGGTCATCTGCAGGAAATTTGGCATTCCCCAGGTCTCGACCGGTGACATGCTGCGGGCGGCGGTCAAGGCCGGCTCGCCCCTGGGTCTCGAGGCAAAGAAGGTCATGGATTCCGGCGGGTTGGTCAGCGATGAGATCATCATCGGACTGGTGAAGGAACGAATCGCGCAGCCCGACTGTGGTGGCGGATTTCTGTTCGATGGCTTTCCGCGCACGATTCCCCAGGCCGAGGCCATGAAGCAGGCCGGTGTTCCTCTGGATCTCGTGCTGGAAATCGACGTTCCAGACGAGGCCATCATTGAAAGAATGAGCGGCCGCCGGGTGCATGTGGCCTCGGGCCGCACCTACCACATCAGGCACAACCCCCCTCGAGTGGCGGGCAAGGACGACGCCACCGGAGAAGACCTGATCCAACGCGATGACGACAAGGAAGAAACCGTTCGCAAGCGCTTGGCCGTCTACCAGCAGCAGACCCGACCGTTGGTGGATTACTACTCGGGTTGGGCCGCAACCGGGGACGCGAAGGCCCCCAGGTATGCGTGCATCAGCGGCATCGGCACGGTTGAAGAGATCAGCGCTCGCACGCTGGCGGCCTTGGGCTGAATGGCGCGCGGTGGGCAGCGTCGGTTGCTCGCACCGGCGCTCGGTCCACCCGATTCAATGCTTGGTATCGACAACTCAGACGCGGGTTCAGCATGGAAATCAAGGGACGGGTGTTCATCGTCACGGGCGCTGCCTCCGGATTGGGCGAAGGCACAGCCCGCAGGCTCTCCCAACTCGGCGGGAAGGTCGTTTTGGCAGACCTTCAGGAGGACAAGGGGCAGGCGCTGGCAGCGGAGCTTGGAGGCGCTTTCGTCAGGTGTGACGTCTCCAGCGAGGAGGACGGCAAGGCCGTGGTCGAAAAGGCGCGGACACTCGGAAAGCTTGTGGGATTGATCAACTGCGCGGGCGTCGCCACGGCCTCCAAGACGGTGGGCAAGGATGGGGCCCACACCCTGGCCCTCTACACCAAGACCATCATGGTCAACCTCGTGGGCAGTTTCAACATGATTCGCCTCGCGGCTGAGGCGATGTGTCGCAATGAGCCTGAAGCCACGGGAGAGCGTGGGGTGATCATCAGCACGGCCAGCGTTGCGGCCTACGACGGGCAGATCGGTCAGGCCGCCTACGCAGCCTCCAAGGGGGGAATCGTGGGCATGACACTGCCCATCGCCCGGGACCTCGCACGAAATGGCATCCGCAACATGACCATCGCTCCCGGCATTTTCGGCACACCGATGCTGTTTGGAATGCCCAAGGAGGTTCAGGATGCCTTGGCCGCCGGTGTGCCCTTCCCAAGCCGATTGGGGACTCCCGAGGACTACGCCAGACTCGCGCAGCACATCATCGAGAACGACATGCTCAATGGCGAGGTCATCCGCCTCGATGGCGCTATTCGGCTGCCGCCGAAATGATTCAAGGATGATGTTGGTCGGGGCGAGAGGATTCGAACCTCCGACCCTCTGCTCCCAAAGCAGATGCGCTACCAGGCTGCGCTACACCCCGCCACCGGGCGATTGTAGGGCCGCACCGCCGATGTCCTTCGTCTGTAACTCGGCGCAGCCTGCGGGTTTGGCGGTCAGTCGGCCTGAGAGGCTCTTCGTGCGGCATGTCCCTGGCGGATGGCCTCCAGAGTCGTGCGGGAGGTGCTGATGTTGGGATCGAGCTTGAGATGCAGCAAAGTGGGCCTTCCACTCGCAAGCGCCCTTGTAAACGCGGGTCGGAATTCGGCTGTCGAAGCGACCGCCTCCGCACTCCAACCGTACGCCTGCGCCAGGGCGGCGAAGTCCGGGTTTGACAGGCCACTGCCGCTCACGCGACCCGGAAAGTCGCGCTCCTGATGCATCCGAATCGTGCCGTAGACGCCGTTGTCCACGACGATGCTCACCAGGGCCGCCCCCGAACCCCCGGCCCCATACGCAGTGGCCGTGGCCATTTCCTGCCCGTTCATCAGGAAGTCGCCGTCGCCTGCCAAATTGATCACGGGCCTTCCATGCTGGGTCAACGATGCCGCCACGGCCGCAGGCAAGCCGTAGCCCATAGCACCTGAGGTGGGAGCCAGTTGTGTGCGCCCCGCCTCAGCCAGGCTCGGGTAGCGCAGATAGCGGTGCAGCCAGCCGGAGAAATTCCCGGCGCCGTTGGTGAAGATCGCATTGCGCGGCGCCAACTCCTCAATGGTCTTCACGACGCAAGCCATGTCCAGCGGCTCCACGCTTTGGCTCTCCAGGTTGCGCACATAGTCCAAGCCTGCGGCCGCCGACCATGCGGCCCAATCGGGCTCAGCCTCGGGGTCACCCACTCGGGCAAGCACCTCGTCCATCGTCGCCAGGCTGGCCTGAAGCAGCACATCAGCGAAATAGACCCGACCGAGTTCCTCAGCGCCCGAATGCAGGTGCACAAGACGCTGCTGCGGCCGCGGCGCCTCCAGCAGCGTGTAGCCGCTGGTGGTCATTTCTCCCAGCCTCACACCCAAAGCCATGATCAGGTCCGCTTCGGCTATTCGCCGCGCCAGCGAAGGATTGATACCGATTCCGGCGTCGCCCGCGTACAGGGGGTGACGATTGTCAAAGGTGTCCTGGAAACGAAGGCCGCAAGCCACGGGCAGCGTCCACCGCTGCGCGAAACTGTGCAGGGCCCGAACACCCGATGCGCTCCAGCCGCTGCCCCCGGCGATCACCAGAGGCCGCTGCGCGCCCAACAGCAATTCACGCCAACGGGAGATTGCCCCTGCCGAAGGAACCGCGCAAGCCGGCTCCACACGACCCAGGACAACGGCATCGGTCCTCGCCGACATCACATCTTCAGGCACGGCCAGAAGCACGGGCACTGGCCTGCCCTGCATCGCGGTGTGGAAGGCTCGCGCAATGTATTCGGGAAGCCGCTTCGCGTCATGGACCTCGGCCACCCACTTGGCCATGCCCAGGGTGGCCGGACTGAAAAACTGGCGGTAGTCCAGTTCCTGGAAAGCTTCCCTGTCCCTGATGTCCCGGCCCACCTGCCCGACGATCAACAGCATCGGCGTGCTGTCCTGGAAGGCTGTGTGAATCCCGATGGATGCGTTGGTGGCCCCGGGCCCCCGAGTCACCATGCAGACGCCCGGACGCCCGGTCAACTTGCCCAGGGCTTCGGCCATGAAGGCAGCGCCACCCTCCTGGCGGCAGGCCACGAATCGAATCCGCGACCGGTGCTCGTGGAATCCGTCCAGGGCTGCCAGAAAGCTCTCGCCGGGCACGCCGAAGACGGTCGAGACCCCTTGCTCAATAAGCGCCTCAACGATGACATGGCCTCCGAGCCTCGTCCCGCGTCCGTGATTGATCTGACCCATCGGTGCCTTTCCTGGGTCAAGCGCCAGCGGGCGAGCGGCGAGCGGTCCTGCCCGACACCCATGCGGCGGCGGCCACGGCAAACAACAGGCCCAGACCGGAACCCACGAAGACAGCCAACGGCATGCCATGGTCCAGCATTGCTCCGAAGGCAGGCGCTGCGAACGCAAAGCCCACATCCAGGCCGGAATACACCGCCCCGTAGACGCGACCCGTCGCGCCTGCTGGCGCCGCCTGCCTGATGAGCATGTCACGCGAGGGCCCGGCCAAGCCGGTGCCAAAGCCGGCCAAAGCCACCAGGACTCCACTGACCTGAGATGGCAGCCATGCACTGCCGGCCAGGACCAACAGAATGGCCGCCGCTGCCAACGCCAGTGCAATGTTCTGCTCAAGCCTCGGGGACGATTTGACGAGAAAGCCTCCGCTGATCATCCCGATTGCACTGGCCACCATGTACCCCGTGACCATGAGGGCCAGCCATTCGAGCGGCTCACCATACCGCTGTGAGAGCGCCGGGCCGACAAAACTCTGGACGGCCGCCAATGCACAGGTGCTCCAGAAAAAGAACATGAAGCACACCCATACCTCCGGCAGTCTGAGGAACGCCAGCGCCGGCTGCACCGGCGCGCTCGGGCTGGCTGAAACATCGCTTGGTCTGTGGGCTGCGCCTGCTGATGTCGTGGCCGGCGGTACGGCTGCAATGGTGGTCAGCGCCGCAGCCCGCCACCACAACAGGATGGCCATCACCACAGCCCAGGCTGCGCAACAAACCATGGACCAGCGCCACGAACCACTCAGGTTGGAGACCGCCGTGATGACCAAAGGCGCTGCCGCCCACCCAAGGTTCCCGCTGATTCCATGAACCGAAAAAGCGTGGCCGAGCCGCGACACCCTCACTCGCTGATTGAGGATGGAAAAGTCTGCAGGATGAAAGGGCGCATTGCCCAGCCCGGCGATCGCCGCAGCCACCATAAAGCCCTCATATCCCTGCGCTGTCGCTGCCGCCAGGGCGGCCATCGCAAAACAAGCCATGGCAGCCAGCAGCACGGGAAAGGCACCCACTCGATCCACGAGGAATCCCGCCAGCGCCTGCCCCACGCCGGAGATGACAAAAAACACGGTGACCAGCAGGCCCAACTCGGTGTAGCTGAAGCCGTATTGCGCCGCGAGCATCGGAAACAGTGGCGGCAGCAACAAATGGAAGAAGTGCGAGGTGCCGTGGGCCAGTCCCACCAGCGCGATGGTCTCGCCATCCCCGCGCCCGTCCCCCACGAGGGACGGGTCCCGCACGACGGGGTCCAGACTGGAAGCGGTGCTCACAGGGCCTATCCTAAGCCAGCCTGCCAAAATTGGGTTGTCCGCGTACAGTCGCCGCAGCGGTCCCGCACACCATGAGTCATCCCGTCCAAGTCCTCTACCAACGCCCCGATGCAAAGGGCCAGTCCTGCACCGCGCAGGCATGGGCCAAGGTGCCCGCGCCGCTGACCACGGCCGATTTGGCCGATGCCAAAGCCAAGATCAAGGCCCTTCTGGCCGGGCGTGAAGCTGTTCTGGTCGCCCACTACTATGTGGACGGCGCGATCCAGGACCTGGCCCTGGAGACAGGAGGCTGCGTTTCGGACTCTCTGGAAATGGCACGCTTCGGGCGCGATCATCCCGCAAAGACTCTTGTGGTGGCGGGCGTTCGCTTCATGGGAGAAACCGCCAAGATATTGAGCCCGGAAAAGACCGTCCTCATGCCGGATCTTGACGCCACCTGCTCTCTTGACCTTGGGTGTCCCGCCGACGAATTCAGCGCTTTCTGCGATGCGCATCCTGACCGGGATGTTGTCGTCTACGCCAACACCAGTGCTGAAGTCAAGGCACGCGCAGACTGGATGGTGACGAGTTCCTGCGCGCTGGAAATCGTCGGGCATCTGCACGCCCAGGGCCGCAAGATCATCTGGGCTCCAGACCAGCACCTGGGCCGGTTCATTCAGCAGCAAACGGGGGCAGACATGCTGCTGTGGCGTGGATCGTGCATCGTGCACGAGGAATTCAAGGGGATTGAGCTCGAACTCCTGAAGCGACAGCATCCCGAGGCGCAAGTCCTCGTGCACCCCGAGAGCCCCCAAGCCGTTGTGGAACTGGCTGATGTGGTGGGATCGACCAGCCGGCTGCTGCGCGCGGTGGTCGAGGGAAAGGCGTCCACTTACATTGTGGCCACTGACCGCGGCATCATGCACCGGATGAGACAGCTCGCGCCAGGCAAACAGCTGATCGAAGCGCCCACAGCGGGCAGCAGCGCCACGTGCAAGAGCTGTGCACAGTGCCCCTGGATGGCCATGAATGGCCTGCATGGAGTGCTGGCATGCCTCGAGCAGGGACGCGGCCACATCCATCTCGCAGAGTCGGTTCAGCGTGGCGCACTGCGCTGCATCGAACGGATGCTTGACTTCACGGCCGGGAAACGAGAGACCGCCACCGGCCTGGTTCCCCACATTGGCGCGGCCTGATCCGATGCACGAGTTCAACGAAACCCTGGAGCAGGCGCTGCAGCGCAATGTCCGGGATGCCCTTCTGGAGGATCTGGGCCGATGCGACTGGACGGGACAACTGGTTCCCGAGGACGCCAGCTTGCGGGCCCGAGTGGTGGTGCGAGAGCAGGCAGTCCTGTGCGGGCAGCGCTGGTTTGATGCCTGCCTTCAATCCCTGGATCCCAGGGCTCAGGTCGACTGGCTCGCAGGCGAGGGACAGGAACTCGAAGCAGGCGCGCAGGTGTGCGAAGTGCGCGCCAATGCGAGGGCCCTGCTCGCTGCCGAGCGGCCATGCCTGAACTTTCTCCAGCTTCTTTCAGGAACGGCAACCTCCACCCGTGCGCATGTCCGTGCGATCCAGGGCGCATCGCCGAATCCACGCGGTTGTGCCGTGCTGGACACGCGCAAGACCATTCCAGGCCTGCGGCAGGCCCAGAAATACGCTGTTCGCATCGGGGGCGGAGCCAACCAGCGCTTGGCGCTTTGGGACGGAATCCTCATCAAAGAGAACCACATCGCCGCAGCAGGCGGTATTGGGTTGGCGATGGAGCGCGCCCGAGCGCTGGCCAGCGGCGTGGACATTCAGATCGAAGTGGAAACGCTTGCGCAGCTGGAGCAGGCTCTTCAGGCTCGAGCGGACAGCATCCTGATCGACAACTTTTCGCTGGACGACATGCGCAGGGCCGTTCAAATCACAGCCGGTCGGGCACTCCTGGAGGCTTCAGGAGGGCTCTCCCTCGACGAGCTTCGAGCCGTGGCGGCAACCGGGGTGGATCGAATCTCCATCGGCCGGCTGACCAAGGACGTGCGGGCCGTCGACTACTCCCTGAGGGTTGCAACCCCTGACTAACGCCTGTCGCGATCAGACCGCACAAGGATCGTCGGAAAGCTCACCGGAAGGGTCAGGGGGTAGTCCCGGCTGTAATGCAACCCGCGGCTCTCCTGCCGAGCCAGCGCCGAGCGCACAATCAGATCAGCGCAGTCGACAAGGTTGCGCAGCTCGAGCAGATCGCGATTGACCCGGAAATTCGCGTAGTAATCCTGAATCTCCTGCCTCAGAAGCGCGATGCGGTGGCGAGCTCGCTCCAGACGCTTGGTGGTTCGGACAATCCCCACATAGTTCCACATCATCAGGCGCAATTCATCCCAGTTGTGGGAAATGACCACCTGTTCATCGGCATCCGCCACCTGACTTTCATCCCAGGCCGGCAAGTCGGCCATCAGTGGGGGATCCGACTCACGGATGGACTGCGCGCAGGCCCTGCCGACAACCACACACTCCAGGAGGGAATTGCTGGCCAGCCGATTGGCGCCGTGCAGGCCGGTGCAACTGGCTTCTCCCACCGCATACAAGCCTGGGAGATCCGTGCGGCCGTGAAGATCGGTCACCACTCCGCCACAGGTGTAGTGCGCTGCCGGCACCACCGGAATCGGGTCGACGGCGATGTCGATCCCCAGCGCTTTGCAGCGCGAGTGGATTGTGGGGAAGTGGGACTTGAGGAATGTCTCGCCAAGGTGCGAAGCATCAAGCCAGACATGGTCCACTCCATGGCGCTTCATCTCAAAGTCAATGGCCCGTGCCACGATGTCGCGTGGCGCAAGTTCAGCACGATGGTCGTGCCGGTGCATGAAGCGGGCCACATCGTCCGGCAAGCCTGGGACCTTGAGCACTGCGCCCTCACCACGCAGCGCTTCGGTGATCAGAAAGGTGCGCTCCTGCGGGTGATACAGGCAGGTGGGATGAAACTGGATGAATTCCATGTTTCCAACCCGGCACCCAGCACGCCAGGCCATGGAGATCCCGTCGCCAGTGGCGGTTTCGGGATTGCTGGTGTAGCGGTAAACCTTGCCGACACCGCCGGTGGCCAAAACCACCGCTCTGGCTGACAAGGTGCGAACTTCGTCGGCTGCAATGTCCAGCGCATAGATGCCGTAGCAGCGGGAGGGCTCCTGGCGACCCAGCAGTCGTGAAGTGATGAGGTCAACCGCCATCCACCCCTCCAACAGGGTGATGCTCGGATGCCGCCTGGCCGCATCGAGCAGTGCCTGATGGATCGCCAGCCCCGTGGCATCAGCCGCGTGGGCGATACGACGCACAGCGTGTCCGCCTTCGCGGGTCAGATGCAATCCAAGGGGCCCCGAGGGATCTTGCGAGAAAGCGACGCCCTGCTCCACCAGCCAGGCAATGGCCTCGGTGCTGCCCTGCGCGATCAGCCTGGCGGCATGCTCATCCACCAGGCCGGCACCGGCCTGCTGGGTGTCATGGATGTGGGATTCAACACTGTCGTCAGGCCCAAGCACTCCAACAATCCCGCCCTGAGCCCAAGCCGTGGCGGCCTCCCCCAAACTGCGCTTGGCCAGAACCACCACGGGCACTTTGTCGGCAAGATGCAGTGCTGTGGTCAGGCCCGCAAGCCCGGCGCCCACCACCACCACCGGCGGCTCTGTCCCCTTCGAACCGGCTCGACTCATCAGCGGCATCCGCAGCGGTGGGTCAATGGACCACCCGCTCGAAGACGAATTGCCCCTGCCCCACATCAACGGGGATGATGTCCTTGGGCCCGAAGCGACCCTGCAGAATCAGCTTTGCCACCGGGTTCTCGATGCGTTGCTGAAGGGCGCGC
>CAYYYC010000043.1:3848-12566 GCA_964475695.1 uncultured Rubrivivax sp. | reverse complement strand
AGCGCCGCCGCACCGGTCGACCCACTGGCCACGCCCAAGGTCAAGCCGGCGCGCAAGCGCCAGGCCTCGGCTGCGGTTGCGGCGGCGCTTGCGCGCGCGCAGCCTCCGGCGGACAAGGCGTGTGCCGACTGCGGGATCATGCTGCCCGGGCGGGCGCGCTTCTGTGCACGCTGCGGCTCTCCGTTGCTGCCGGGCCTCAAGCGTCCGTCCGTGCTCGCAGGCGATCCGTCGCCAGCGCCGGAATCCGCGGATTCGTCGGACGCCTGGAGCGAGCCGCCGGCGCTCTCCCGAGCCTCGCAGGTCAGCGTGGCTTCAGCGCCCCGGGTGCCACCCCTTCGCACCCGCGGCGCGGCGCCTGTGCCGGCCCTGGATCTCGAGCGTCCGATTCCTCTGAGCCTGCTCCAGCCCGGACAGGCGGCGGCTCTGCGGGTGTCCTCCTTTGTCGTGGCGCCCCCTTCGGTGGGCTCCACAAGCATTGCCAGGGTGGCTGCCGAGCCGCCTGGGCCGGCGCCTGGGCAGGCCGCGCTTGCGCGTCCCGAGCGCGAAGAGCCGGCGGCCGCGCGCCCCGCACCGGTTCCACCTGAGACGCCGGTTCGCAGGCGCGCCGAGCCGATGCCATCGCCGGCTGAGGCCGAGCCGGCTCCGCAGGTTCGACCCCCGCTGTTCGACGGCCCGACCCAGGCACGCATCCTCTCGCTGCGAGCCGGCCGTGAGATGACTCTGGAGCGACTGGAGCGCTTGCTGGCCCGTTTCAAGCCCAAAGCCAAGCCCAAGCCCAAATCCAAGCCGGCAGCCAAGCCTGCGGCCGAGGCGGCCGCCAAGCCGTCCAAGGGGCACTGATGGCTGCGCTGTTCTGCATTGAATGCGGTCGCCGCCAACCGCTGGCCCTGGCCAAGTTCTGTCCCTACTGCGGAGATGAACTGCACAAGCCGGTCGGCGAGCCGCCACCGTCCAGAGCTTTGCAGCAAGCCGAGCACGGCTCGCCCGACTTCGGTGCCGAAGCGGCAACGACCGGCCCGGCTTGCGCCGCTGCGGCCGGCGCCATTGCCCCGGTGGTGCCTGCGGTGGCGGAGCCGGCCGCTGCACAGCTCGACCCCCCTGAAACCGCGCAGCCTCGCCCTGATCCCTTTGGATCCCGGCTGACGGCCACCCTCGATGCCAAACGCTGGGTGCCGATGGCGGATCAGGCGTCCGTGCTGCGCCGGCGCCTTCGCCTGGCCGTGGCGCTGGCCGCGGCTGTGCTGGCATCGCTGATCGCCGGCGGCGGTCTGTGGTGGTGGATGGCGAGCCCGGCGGCCGCCCATCAGGACATCACGGTGGAGTTGCTCTGGCCGCCCGCCGAGAACACACCGGCCGCCGGCGCGCCCGGCCCCAACACCGGCTCCAGACCCTGACGGTCCCGCCTCGGGCGCCACGGCGGGTCCGAAGGCGCGGGCTTGCTTTGTGGGCAGAATCGGGCGCTTGACCGGTCACTGTTCCTGGAGCGCCGATTGATGAATCCAATTTCGCCCTCGTGGCGTGCGCCAACGGCGTCAATCTGGCGCGGCCTGGCCAGCCTGGGTTTCGGCGCGGCAATCGCTGTGCAGGCGGCCCCGCCGGCTGCCTGGAGCGTCAATCAGCCCCCCGGTGAATCGCAGACGATCCGGATCGACACCCGCACGGGCACCTGGATGAGCGTGGATGTCAGCCCGGACGGGCGCACCATCGTGTTTGACCTTCTTGGGGACCTCTATCTCCTGCCCCTAGAGGGCGGCCAGGCCCAGCCCCTGACCCGCAGCGTCGCGTGGGAGCATCAGGCGCGCTTTTCTCCCGATGGCCGCCAGATCGCCTTTGTCTCCGATGCTGCGGGCGGCGACAACGTCTGGGTGATGAACATCGATGGCAGCGCTGCCCGGGCGGTGACCACCGAGCCCGAGCGGCTCCTCAACAACCCGGTGTGGCACCCCAGCGGACAGTACATCCTGGCCCGCAAGCACTACACCGGCACCCGTTCGCTGGGTTCGGGTGAAATCTGGCTCTACCACCTTGCGGGCGGTAAGGGCCTGGCGCTCAACGACAAGCCCAACTGGCAGAAGGATCTGGGCGAGCCGGCGATCTCGGCGGACGGGCGACACCTGTACTACTCGAGAGACACCACCCCGGGCAACACCTTCGAGTACAACAAGGACTCCAACCGCGAGATCTTTCGAATCTTCCGCCAGGACCTGATCGACGGTCAGGTTGAAGCCTTCGTGACCGGGCCGGGCGGCGCCGTTCGCCCCACGCCGTCCCCCGACGGTCGCCACCTCGCGTTTGTGCGGCGGGTGCGCAACCAGAGCACGCTCTTCCTGAAGGACCTTCGCACCGGCCAGGAACGCGCGCTTTGGGGTGGGCTGGAGCGGGATCTGCAGGAGGCGTGGTCGGTCTACGGCGTGTACCCGGGATTTGCCTGGACGCCAGACTCGCGGCAGATCGTGGTGTGGGCGCAGGGCAGGCTGTGGCGGGTCGACGCTCAATCGGGCCAGGCCAGCGAGATCCCCTTCCGGGTGGAGCACAGCCGCGAGGTCAGGAAAGCCCTGCGGGTGCCTCAGGCGGCGTGGTCGCCCAGCTTCGAGCCCAAGCAACTGCGCCATGTGCAGGTCTCTCCCGATGGCCGATTTGTCGTCTATTCAGCCTTGGGGCAGCTTTGGCAGCGTGACCTGATCGCCCCCGCCTCCCAGGCCCGTCGGGTCACCACGCAGTCCGCGCATCTGGAGTTCCAGCCCAGCCTCTCGCGGGACGGCCGGCGTGTTGTCTATGTCAGCTGGGACGATCGCGAGCATGGGCGGGTTCGGGTGCGTGACCTGGTCAGCGGACGCGAGACCATCGTCACGCCCGAGCCCGGGAAGTACCTCACGCCACGCTTTTCCCCGGACGGCCGCCAGGTGGCCTATGTGAAGTCTCGAGGCTCGGTGCTCCTGTCGCCATGGCATGGGTTGGACACCGGGGTCTATCTGGCCAGTGCCGACGGCAGCGGCAGTCCCCGGCGCCTGAGTCGAGACGGGGAGTCTCCGCAGTTCGGCGCGCGCTCCGATGAGCTCTACTTCACCCGCACATCCCAGCCCAGCGAAGTCGAGGTCCGACGTTCGCTCTGGCGGCTGCGCCTGGGCGACGGCCAGGAAACCGAAGTCGCCCGGGGGGATTTCATCAGCGAGTACAGCGTCTCGCCCGACGGCCAATGGCTGGGGTTTATCGATCGCTTCCATGCCTATGCGCTGCCTTGGCCCCAGACGGGCCGCCCCTTGGCCATCGCTGCGCGCATGGAGGGCCTGCCGGTCCGGCGGCTGAGCCAGGATGCCGGCCATTCTCTGCAGTTCAGCCCCGATTCCCGCACGGCCCACTTCAGCAGCGGCAACCGCCTGATGAGTGTGGAGCTGGCACAGGCCTTTGCCCCCGCGCCCCTTGAGCCGACAGTCGGCGCGTCGACGCCTTCCCGGCCGCAACCCGCGACGCCGCAGATCCGCGAGATCGGCCTGGTGGCCACCAGCGACCAGCCCCAGGGGCGGATTGCGCTCGTGGGCGCACGGGTGGCCACTCTGCGCGCCGCTCAGCCGCTCGAAGTGATCGAGGATGCGGTGATCCTTGTGCAGGGCAATCGGATTGCGGCCATCGGGCCGGCCGCGGCGGTGGCGATTCCGGACGACGCTCGCCGGGTGGATCTGCGCGGCAAGACCATCATTCCGGGCCTCATCGACGCCCACTGGCACGGCGCCATGGGCGAGGATGGATTGGTGCCCCAGCAGAGCTGGGTCAACCTCGCTTCACTGGCCTTTGGGGTGACTGCGCTGCACGACCCCAGCAACCGCAACGACCACATCTTCACCCAGGCCGAGATGCAGCGCACCGGTCAGGTGCTCGGCCCCCGCATCTTCAGCACCGGCTCCATCCTCTATGGTGCCAAAGGCTCGGTCAATGCCGTGGTCAACAGCCTGGATGACGCGCTGACTCACCTGCGGCGCCAGCGGGACAACGGCGCCATCAGCGTCAAGAGCTACAACCAGCCGCGTCGAGACCAGCGACAGATGATCCTTGAAGCGGCGCGCCGCACGGGCATGATGGTCGTGCCCGAAGGCGCCAGCCTGTTCCAGCTCAACATGAGCCAGATCGTGGATGGCCACACCGGGCTCGAGCACGCGTTGCCCCTTGATCGTGTCTATGAGGATGTCAAGCAGCTGTGGGCGCAGACCGCGGTGGGATACACCCCAACGCTCAATGTGGCGTATGGCGGGCTGGATGGCGAGCACTACTGGTATGCGCACACCGAGGTCTGGCGCCACCCCCTGCTGAGCCGCTATGTCCCGCCGGGCCTGTTGGAAGCCCGAGCGGTGCGGCGGCCCACGGCCCCGCTGGAGGACTACAACGTGATCCGCGTGGCGCGCACCGCCACGGAGTTGCAGCGCGCAGGCGTGCCCGCCATGATCGGCGCCCACGGCCAGCGCGAGGGTCTGGGCGCCCACTGGGAGATGTGGATGTTCGCCCTGGGCGGGATGACCCCGCTGGAGGCATTGCGCACCGCCACCATCAACCCGGCACGGCACTTCGGCCTGGATGCCGACCTGGGCAGCCTTGAAGTCGGCAAGCTGGCCGACCTCGTGGTGATCGATGGGGATGTGTTGGCCGACATCCGGCTCAGTGACCGAATCGCCCTGGTGATGCAGAACGGGCGGCTTTTTGAAGCGGCCAGCCTGGCCGAAACCGTCTCCCGCCGCCGCCCCAGGGGCCCCCTGTTCTTCGAAGGGGAGCGTGCGCCGGGATTGGTCTCACCGGACCTGCACTTTTACTGTGCAGGGCATTGAGGAGGTCGGAAAAAAGCCTTGCACTCGGGCAAGGCTTCGGGATGTTGTGTCAATTGGCTCCCCGACCTGGGCTCGAACCAGGGACCTACGGATTAACAGTCCGGCGCTCTACCGACTGAGCTATCGGGGAACTGACGCAAGCCCTCAAGTATAGCGGCGTTTCACAGGCTCACCGACACGCTGGCCCGCCAGGTGCGTGCGGCGCCGGGGTACAGGTAGGCATGGCCGAACTGGTAGGGTGCCTCGCGCCAGTAGCGGCGGTTGCTCAGGTTGTCCACGCCCACAAGCCACTGGGTGTTGGATCCCGGGCTGCGCCATGTCAACCACAGGTCGGCTCGTGTCCATGCCGGCAACTGCAACGTGTTGTCGGGCAGGATCTGACGCCGTCCCTCATGGCTGATGGAGCCCTCGACAGCCAGGCCTGCAAGGGATGTCGATGTCCAGCGCGCCCGGGCGCGCAGCACGGAGTCGGGCACATTGGGGGGCGCTTTCCCGTTGAGCTCCGGCTGAGCCAGGCTGCCCTGGCGCTGCGCGTCAAGCCAGGTGCCCTGAACCCCCAGCCACCAGGATGCCACGGCCCACTGCAGGCCCGCTTCAACCCCGCGATGCATCACATGGCCATCATTGCGGCCGGTGCAGGGGCTCAAGCCAAGAGTGGCGCAGGCGTCCAGGTTGCTCGTGGGTCGGTTGATGCGAAACAGGGTGGCTTGCCATTGCCAGCCCGTGCCGGCGCTTGCCCCAGGACCGCCTCGCAGACCGAATTCCTCCTGGGATGACTTCAGCACAGGCAGGGCCTGCCCGGCGTTGGTGTATTGGCTGGGGCGGTTGGGCACCACCTGAGACTCCGCGCCTTGCCCGCGGCTGGCGTAGGCCATCAGGTCCGGGGCCAGACGCGCGCTCACGGCCAGCCACGGCGTGGTCAGGCTGTCGCGGTAGTCCGTGGGGCGGCTGCCGTTGGTGCGCACGCTGCTGCGGCTCAATGTCGTGTGGCGCAGGCCCAGCCACAGAGCCCAGCGGTCCCCCCGGTGCACACGGTCCTGCACGAACAGTTCTCGGGAACGCTCGTCCCGGTTCGTGTTGGGATCGTAGGCCACCGGGTCTGATGGGAGCACGGCGCTGCCCTGCACATTGCCCACGCCCACCAGGTTGTAGGCCTGGGGCTGAAGGTCGATGCGTTGCCTGGACTGCATCAGCCCAAAGCGCAGGTCGTGGCGCAGCCCTCCAAGAGACGCGCGCCCGGTCAGCTCGAACTGGGTTGCGTCGCTGCGCCGCCGCTCGTTCTCGCTGCGGTAGTCCCAGACGCTGAAGGTTCCGTCCTCGCCGAAGCGATCACACGGCGAGCACTCATAGCTGGCCGGGTCATAGCGGCCGTAGGCAAAGGCGATCCGGTCATCCGTGCGCAGCCGTTGAGTGCCGGCATGCAGCACAGCGCGCCAACCGGCCCAAAGGGCATGGCTGAAGCGCAGGCTGCCGGTGCGCCCTTCGAAGACGGCCGGGAGGCTCCAGGGTTGGTTGTTCAGGTTCAGTCGAGGGTCGGCCACGGGCGGAAGGCGCGTGCCCAGAAGGCTGAAGGCCTGCTGCGTGGGTTGTTCACGCCGACTCCACTCGGCTTCCACCTCCAGCATGGCCAGATTGCGGTGGCTCCACTGCCCCGAGGCGGCCAGCAGGCTTCGATCGCCCCGAGCGTTCCGCAGCGCCGGGTCGAGCCGTTCCTGGGCGGCGTTCAGCCGCCATCCCAGCGTCTGGTCTGGCCCGACGCTCCCGCCGACATCCAGCGCCCCCAGCACGCTGCCCGGGGCGCTCCATTGCATCCGGGCCTGCGCGTGGTCCCGCGCCAGGGGCCGCTTCACAGCGTAGTTCACCAAGCCTCCCGGAGCGCTGGTCCCCGCCTGAAGCCCGCTCGTGCCCTTGAGCACTTCCACCGCCGATTTGTTTTCCAGGGCGATGGCCGTCTCGCCAATGATCGGCAGCCCGTCTCGCCGGACGTTGTAGCGGTTGTCGATGACAAAACCGCGAACCGTCAGGGAGTCCACATAGCCGATGGCGTTGTAGGCATCGGAGACCGAACTGTCGAAGGCGATGAGATCAGCCAGGCGGGTGGCGCCGGATTGGGCAATGTCCTGCGCGCTGATGCGGCTGACATTCACCGGCGTTTCCCGTGAGGGGGTGTCCCATCCGCTGACACTGGGCTGGACATTGGCGCGCCCCGTGACGGTGACCTGCTCACGGGCCGGATTGGCCTCCGGGGGCTGGGCAGCCGCCTGACCCCAGGCCAGGTCGGTTCCCACGAGGGCCAGCGCGAGGGCGGGCCAGGATTGGAGTGAATGGAATGCCATGTCGTTCTTTCAGACGAGATGGCAGGGCGACGTGCCGCAGAGTCCGGGCGTGCACCAAGGGCGGTGGACGGCCCGTCGCCGAGCTCGCTTCCCTGCGCGAGGATGACCTCGTGCGGCACTGCCGCCGCACCCCCTTCATGGGGACAGGTTCACAGGGTGTGTTCTCAGCCCTTTCGGGCACCCCTAGCGTCTGGTCGATCCACCAAGGATGAATCAACCATTAGGGATGATTCTACGGCCCGTGCGCAATGGCCTGCTCAGCGCAGGCCTTCAGATCCGACCGACCACCGCGCGGGGCGGCGTCGGCGACAGCGCGGCGAGTCAGCGCTTGAGCTCGCTGAGCTTGCCGTTCCTGTCCTTCCAGTCATCGGCGTCTGGCAGCGGGGCCTTGCGCTTGGTGATGCTGGGCCACTTCTTGGAGAGCTCGGCGTTGAGCGCAATGAAGTGCTGCTGGTCGCCCGGGACATCCTCCTCGGGCACGATCGCGTTGACCGGGCACTCCGGGATGCAGACGGCACAGTCGATGCACTCGTCAGGGTCGATGGTCAAGAAGTTGGGGCCCT
Organism: uncultured Rubrivivax sp.; assembly: GCA_964475695.1. GTDB lineage: Bacteria > Pseudomonadota > Gammaproteobacteria > Burkholderiales > Burkholderiaceae_C > RFTU01. Next base: position 4,853 of record CAYYYC010000043.1, on the reverse strand, counting down.
CGCGGAAGCAATCCACGGGACAGACATCCACGCAGTCGGTGTACTTGCATCGGATGCAGGATTCCAGGACGACATGGGTCATGACTGTGCTCGGTTGTGGCTGGAGCTGACGATGGAGCCGGATTCTAGATGCCCGACCGGGCGGCGTCCCCGGCACGGCGGCTTGGGTATGCTTTGCCCGTGACCATGAACCGCATCCCCTGGCTTCTCTGCCTGCTCCTGTTTGTCTCGGGCTGCGCAACCCAGGCGCCTCGCTTGGCTTCGGGGCCCGAGCGCGCACCGGCCCAGGCAGCCACCGGCGCGCCGGTGGGCCCCGGCTCCGTGCCAACACCCAATGCATCCAGCCCGGTCGCTGTGGCCATCGCGCCGGCTGGGTCCGCCAGTGCGCCCGGCGCCCCCGCTGACCCGGCAACGGCCGCTAAGCGCGAACCGGTAGCGGTTGCACCTCCCGAAGCGGCCTCGGGGGCGGCGGCCCCCGCAACGCCGCCGCGCCGGCCGCCTCGCCTCTGCCTTGCTCTGGGTGGGGGGGCTGCGCGAGGCTTTGCGCACATCGGGGTCATTCAGGTTCTTGAAGAGTCGGGCATCAAGCCCGACTGTGTGGCGGGCACATCCGCCGGGAGTCTGGTGGCCGCCTTCTACGCCTTCGGCATGAGTGGCACGGAGCTCGCGCGCTTGGCACTGCGCATGGATGAGTCGGCGATCACGGACTGGTCCTTCCCCGGGCGAGGGGTGATTCGAGGTGAGGCGCTGGCCCGCTATGTTCGCCAGCACACCCGGGGGCGGCCCATCGAGCAGTTTTCCTTGCCTCTGGGCATCGTGGCCACCGATCTGGACACAGGCAAGGGCATGTTGTTCCGACGCGGGGATGCCGGACAGGCCGTGCGAGCATCCAGCGCAGTTCCGGCCGTGTTCCAGCCGGTGCGCATCTCGGGGCGCGAGTATGTCGACGGAGGCCTGGTTTCACCGGTACCGGTCCGCTACGCGCGCGAGATGGCGCGCGATCTC
>CAYYYC010000043.1:0-3838 GCA_964475695.1 uncultured Rubrivivax sp. | reverse complement strand
GCGGTGGACATCTCGACGCCACCCGAAGGCCAGCCCATCGGGGACCCTCTGAGCCTGATGCTGCAGACATTTGCGATCATGGGCCGCAGCATCAACCAGTTCGAGCTGCGGGAGGCCGATGTGGTGGTCAGGCCGCCCTTGGCCGGGATGAGCAGCGCCGACTTCGTCGGGCGCCAAAGGGCGATCCAGGCCGGGCGGCAGGCGGCCTTGGCCCAAATCGGCGCCATTCGTGACAGGCTCAAGGCGTTGTCGCAACCCCTTTGACGGGCCGTCGTGCGCTTGTCCCTGCATGGGCGGCGTTCCTGCGGCCTTGGCAGACTCCGCCGCGTGAAAGCCTTCTACAGCGACCACTTCGTCCTGCCCCTGCCGCCCGGGCACCGGTTTCCCATGCAGAAGTACCGGTTGCTGCGCGATCGCCTGCGCAGCCGTCACCCGGGCATCGAACTCCTGGAGGCTCCTTCGGCCTCCGATGGTGAGCTGGCTCTGGCCCACGAGCCTGTGTATGTGTCGGCGGTTGCCGACGGGCTGCTCTCCGAGGCCCAGCAGCGCGAGATCGGCTTTCCCTGGAGCCCGGCCATGGCCGAGCGCGCCAGGCGCTCCGTCGGGGCCACGGTGGCGGCCGCACGCGTGGCTTTGTCCGAGGGGGTGAGCGCCCAGCTTGCGGGGGGAACCCACCACGCCGCAGCGGGCAAGGGCAGCGGCTTTTGTGTCTTCAACGATGTGGCGGTGGCCGCGCGCCTGATGCAGGCCGAGTGGCACCGTCAGGGCCATGCGGCGATGCTGCGTGTGATGGTCATCGATCTGGATGTGCATCAGGGCAACGGGACAGCGTCCATCTTCGCCCGGGACGACACCGTCTTCACATTGAGCCTGCATGGCCAGCGCAATTTTCCGTTTCGCAAGGAGCCCGGCGATCTGGATGTCGAGTTGCCGGATGGTTGCGACGACGAGGGCTATCTCACGGCGCTGGACCAGGCCCTGACGCAAGCCTGGAGCCGGCAGCGCCACGCGTTGCCGGGGTTGGCATTTTTCGTGGCTGGCGCGGATCCCCATGAAGGCGATCGGCTCGGGCGGCTCAGGCTGACCCTCGAGGGGTTGGCCGAGCGCGACCGGCGGGTGCTGCAGGCCTGCGCGCAACGCGGCATTGCCGTGGCCGTGAGCATGGCGGGTGGCTATGGCCATCGGATCGAGGACACGGTGGATGTGCATGAGCAGACGCTGCAGATCTGCCTGGAGCATTGGCGGGCATGCAGACCGTGGGCTGGCCGGCGGCGGGCCGATTCGATGGAACAATCTAGTCGATGAGCTCCCCCCGAGCAACCGCCGAAGCGCGCAGCACCTATTCCTTCTTCCTGCGCATTCCCACGCGTTGGTCCGACAACGATGTCTACGGGCATGTGAACAACGTGGTCTATTACGGTTGGTTCGACACGGCCGTCAACCGCTACCTGATCGATGCCGGCGCACTGGACATCCTGAGCGGTCCCGTGATCGGCCTTGTCGTCGAAACCCAGTGCCACTATTTCGCTCCCCTGGCTTTCCCCCAGGAAGTCGAGGTTGGCATTCGAGTCGCCCACCACGGGCGCTCCAGCGTCCGCTATGAGATCGCCCTGTTTGCCCTCGGCGATCCGATGTGCGCAGCTCGAGGCCATTTCGTCCATGTTTATGTGGACCGCACCACGCGTCGACCCGTTTCATCGCTTCCACCAGCGCTCCTGGCGGCGGTGCAGCGCCTGGCCCCTCACACCGCGGTTTTCTCACCCACGCCATGAACACTCGATTCATTCCGGATCCGCAGCATCTCCCCATGGTGACTGCAGCCTCCACCCAGGCGGTCGAAGACGCCATCACATCGCGCAGGTCGGTGCGTGCCTACCTTGACAAGCCCGTGCCCAGGGCGCTGCTGGAGCGGGTGTTGGATCTCGCGGCCCGAGCGCCCTCGGGCACCAACACCCAGCCCTGGAAGGTCACCGTGCTCACGGGCGCGACCAAGGAAGCGCTGAGCCACAAGATCCTGGCGGCCTTCAACGATGCGCAGGAGCGCGCCCGGCACTCCGAGGCGTACGACTATTACCCCTCGCAGTGGGTCTCTCCCTACATCGATCGCCGGCGCAAGATCGGCTGGGACATGTACGGGCTTCTGGGCTTGACCAAGGAAGACAAGTCCGGGATGCACGAGCAGCACGGACAGAACTACCGCTTCTTCGGTGCGCCGGTTGGGCTGATCTTCACCATCGACAAGGTTCTGGGGCAGGGCAGTTGGCTGGACTACGGCATGTTCCTGCAGACCCTGATGCTGGCGGCCAGGGCGCATGGCCTGGACACTTGTCCGCAGGCCGCCTTCAACCAGTACCATCGAATCATCCTGCCTCACATCGGCGCCAGTGGAGACGAGGAGCTGGTCTGCGGCATGTCCCTGGGCTGGGCAGACAACACCCCGCCGATCGCCCAGCTCAAGACCGAGCGCGAACCGATGGGCCGGTTCACACGCTTCATGGAGTAGCGCCATGACCCATGCTTCAGTCTCTTCAAGTCCCAACGGCCGAAAGCAGTTGCCGGGATGGCGCCGTTGGGCGGCGGCCCTTTTGCTGGCCACCGGCAGCGCCGGCGCGCACGCGGCCGAGATCGACGGCTCGCAACTCTCGGCATGGTGGGGCCTGCCCTTTGCCGGGATGCTGCTTTCCATCGCCATCATGCCGCTGCTGGTCCCGGCCCTCTGGCACCAGCACTTCGGCAAGATCGCTGCGGCATGGGCTCTGGCCTTCCTGGCGCCCTTTGCGCTGGTCTTCGGCTTTGGCGCGGCGTCGGCCGCCATCGTGCACACCCTGTTGGCTGAATACATTCCCTTCATCGCTCTGCTGACGGCCCTGTTCACCGCCGCAGGTGGGATCTACGTTCGCGGAAATCTGCACGGGAGCCCGCTGACGAATGTGAAGATCATGGCCATCGGCGCTGTGCTGGCCAGCCTCATGGGAACGACTGGCGCCTCCATGCTGCTGATCCGGCCGCTGATCCGCGCCAATGACAACCGCAAACATGTGGCCCATGTGGTGGTGTTTTTCATCTTCATCGTCAGCAACGCCGGCGGGTCACTCACCCCCCTGGGGGATCCCCCGCTGTTTCTTGGGTTCCTCAAGGGGGTTGAATTCTTCTGGACCGTCACGACGATCCTGCCGGAGACTCTGTTCCTCGTGGGTTCGCTCCTGGTGATCTTCTACGCGCTCGACACCTGGTTCTTCCAGCGTGAGGGCGTGTTGCCCGCTGACCCGACGCCCGATGACCAGAAGCTTGGACTGGAGGGGGCGGTGAACTTCATCCCTCTCCTGGCCGTGGTCGGGCTGGTCTTGATGAGCGGAACCTGGAAGCCTGGCATTTCGGTCGAAGTGATGGGCACCCCGGTTGAGCTCCAGCAAATCGTTCGCGATGCCCTGCTGGTGGCGGTGGTGCTGCTTTCCCTGAAGATCACGCCAGCCGGAGTGCGCCAGAAGAACCAGTTTTCCTGGGCGCCGATGCAGGAGGTGGCCAAGCTGTTCATCGGCATCTTCCTGACCATGATTCCCGTCCTGGCGATGTTGCGTGCCGGTGAGGCCGGCTCCTTCGCCGCTGTGGCTCGTGCGGTGACCGGCCCTGACGGCCAGCCCTTGCCCTGGGCCTACTTCTGGTTCAGCGGCCTGCTCAGTTCTTTCCTCGACAATGCGCCCACCTACCTCGTGTTCTTCAACCTCGCCGGTGGCGACCCGGTGGTGTTGATGACGACCTTGGGTTCCACCTTGGCCGCCATCTCGGCCGGTTCGGTCTTCATGGGCGCCAACACCTACATCGGCAACGCGCCGAACTT
>CAYYYC010000042.1:0-12606 GCA_964475695.1 uncultured Rubrivivax sp. | reverse complement strand
ACTTCAGGAAGTTCCACTTGGTGCCGGCGGCCTCCCGCACCTCCTGGGTGTCCAGCCCGATCCTGTCGAAGATCATGGCCAACTCGTTCATCAGGGCGATGTTGAGGTCGCGCTGGGTGTTCTCGATCACCTTGGCAGCCTCCGCGGCCTTGATCGAGCTGACGCGATGCACCCCGGGCTCGATGATCATCTCGTACAGGCGAGCCACGCGCTCGAGCGTCTCGGGCGTGTCGCCGCTGACGATCTTGATGTTCTTGGTCAGGGTGCGCTCGCGGTCTCCGGGGTTGATGCGCTCCGGGCTGTAGCCGACGAAGAAGTCCCGCTTCCAGAGCCGGCCCGAGGCCTGTTCGAGGATCGGGATGCAGACCTCCTCAGTGGCCCCCGGATAGACCGTGCTTTCAAAAACGATCAGGGCGCCCGGCCGCAGGTTGGCCGCAATGCTCAGACAGGCCTGCTGCAGCGGACTGAAGTCCGGCACATGGGCCGCCGTGACCGGGGTTGGCACCGCAACGATCACCACATCAGCCAACCTCAAGAGCGCGGGATCGTCGGTGTACTCGGCGTGGATGGCCTGGGCCATCTGCGCATCACTGAGCTCATGGGAAGGGTCCCTGCCCTGCCGGCAGGCCTGAACCTTGTGGGGGGCCACATCCAGGCCGATGGTGCGCACCCGCTTGCCGAACTCCACCACCAGCGGAAGCCCGACATAGCCCAGGCCGATGACGGCAATGGCATTCATCGGCGGCTCCTTGGCCGCACGCCAAGGTGACTGCGGGGCATCACACGGCCGCCGTCACGACGATCTCGATCTTCCACTGCGGCCGCGCCAGGTGCGCCTGCACTGTGGCGCGCGGCGGGGTCTGGCCCGGCACCACCCATGCCTCCCACACTTCGTTCATGGCAGCAAAGTCAGCCAAGTCCTTCAGGAAGATCTGTGCCCGCAGGATCCGGGACTTGTCGCTTCCCGCGCGGGAGAGCAGCGAATCGATGGCCGCAAGCACCTGGCGCGTCTGGCCGACGATGTCCTGGGAGCCGTCCTCAGCCACCTGTCCGGCCAGGTACGCAACGCCCTGGTGGATGGCCATCTCGCTCATGCGCGGGCCGACATCGAACCTCTGGATCATTTCGAACTCTCCTTGTGTTGGCCGATGCGCGACTCGGTGCCTGCCATCAGCTTTCGGATGTTGGCCTCGTGGCGCCAGACCAGCAGCAGGCTCATGAAGGCAATGGCCAGCGTGGCGGGCGAGCCGCCCCAGATCAGCGCATGGTAGAACGTCGCGAAGGCTGCGGCCACGATCGCTGCCAGCGACGAATAGCGGAAGAAATAGGCCACCAGCAGCCAAGACGCCATCGTGGCCAAGCCCAAAATGGGCTCCAGCGCCACGAGGACGCCCATGGCCGTGGCCACACCCTTGCCCCCTCTGAAGCGAAAAAACACCGGCCAAAGGTGGCCTATGAAGGCGGCCAGGCCGATGAGGGCCACGGCGCCTTCCTGCCATCCCAGGGCTTGTGCGTAGTGCATCGCTGCCAACACCGGCACGGCCCCCTTGAGCGCATCGAGCAGCAATGTCAATGCCGCAGCCTTGCGGTTGCCGGTGCGCAGCACATTGGTTGCGCCGGGGTTGCCCGAGCCGAAGGTTCGGGGATCGGCCAAGCCCATCATCCGGCTGACGAGCACGGCAAATGAGAGCGAGCCCACAAGGTAGGAAGCCACCACGGCCAGTCCCAGATTCACGGAGTCCATGGGCGTGCAGTGTAAACATCGGGCATCATCGAGCCCATGGAAACACCTGCCCAATCGGCCGAGTTTGCCGAGCCCGGGGCCATACCGGCGGCTTGGCCCGGGCGCACGCACCTGGAACTCCACGATGAGCTCCATGCGCGGCCCGCCATGGCGGTGCGCTCGCCCGGTGTCGTGTCCTATTGGGCACAGCACGGCATGGATGCGGGCAAGGCGCTGGAGGCCCTGTCTGACCTGTGCCGCCAATTGGGGCAGACCGAGCCCAATCCCGGCGCCGGTCATCATGTGCTTTCCTGCGCAGACTTTGATCTGAAGTTCGAGCGCCACGGCGAGTTCATCAGCTGGCAGGTCAGCGCTGCGCTCGCGGCCCCGGCCCATTGGCAGGACGCGCCGGGCCTGGCGCGGGCCCTGCTGCAGTCGCGGGCCACCGAGGCCCTGCCCTTGTCCTTCGCGCGCGCGATCGGCGACACCCCGATGCTGGCGGCGGCTCATGTGGTCATCCTCAAGGCTGCCGATGAGCATTGGTTGCCGGCCTGCCGCGCGACGCTGGAGGCAAGCAGATCCCGCATTGAGACCCTGCGGGATCAGGGCGATGCGGCGGCGCTGCTGGCTTCGCGCGTTTCGGACGGGCATGCGGCGGTGATGACCGACCTGCAGCTTGGCGCCGATGGCTTCACGCGCTTCGTGCTGGTGGACCACAGCCTTCCGGCCGACAGGCTGGCGCGCGATGTGCAGCGACTCTGCGAGATCGAGGCCTACCGGATGCTGGCGATGCTGGGATTTCCCGTGGCTCGCACAGAAGCCGTCAGCCTGAACCAGCTCGAAGCGCAGCTGCAGCAGATCGTCGATGACATGGCCGGCGCACGCACCATCGACGACGCAGCGGCCTTCGATTCGCTGCTCAAGCTGTCGGCCGAGATCGAGCATGGCGCAGCCCGAACCCGCTATCGGCTTTCGGCGACCCGCGCCTACCAGCGCATCGTCCTGCAGCGCCTTTCGGACCTGCGTGAGGAACAGCTCATGGGGCTGCAGAAGCTCTCGGGCTTCTTCAACCGCCGCTTCGCGCCGGCCATGGCGCTTTGCGAAAGCACCGATGCCCGCATCACCGACATCGCCGAACGGATCAACCGCGCTGTGGATCTGGCGCGGGTTCGTGTGGAAGCCCGGCGCGAGGCCAACAACCAGGAGCTGCTGGCCTCGCTGGCCCACAGGCAGCAACTGCAGTTGCGCCTGCAGCAGACCGTCGAGGGCCTGTCGGTGGTGGCCATCAGCTACTACACGCTGAGCATCGTGGCCTACCTGGCCAAGGCTGCCAACGGCCTGCCGCTGCCCGCGGGAATGCGGGTCAATGAGGACGTGGTCACGGCGTTGGCCGTGGTGCCTGTGGTGGCTCTGGTGTATGTCATGGTGCGCCGCCTCAGGCGCGGACTGGAGCGCTGAGGCCAGCCCTGAGGCGTCGAGACTGCGGCTCGTTTGAGCCGGCTCATCGCAGGCGCGCCGGGGATGAGGAAGATCGGGGTGGATGAACCGACCCGATTCCGCCTTGGCGGCGCTGCAACCCTCTCCCCCCAAGCGCCCGCAGCGCCGATGGCTGACCCTGCAGGAGCGCGCCCAGAAGCTTCTGGAGCCCGCCGGGGTCAGGCTCAATGGCCAGCGCCCCTGGGATCTGCGCATCCGCCATCCGCAAACCATCGATCGCATCCTCGCGCATGGCAGCCTCGGGCTGGGAGACAGCTATGTGGAGGGATGGTGGGACTGCGAGCAGCTGGATGAATTCTTCAGCCGCATCCTGCGCGCGGGCCTGGACGACACCGTCGGCTGGCGCGCCCGGGCCTGGCCATGGCTGCGGTCACGGCTGTTCAATCTTCAGAGCGTGGCGCGGGCCGAGGAGGTGGGGCGTGCGCATTACGACCTCTGCCCGCCGGTCTTCGAGCGCATGCTTGGGCCCACGATGGCCTACAGCTGCGGCTACTGGTCCAAGGCACAAAGCCTGGATGAGGCGCAGCGTGACAAGCTTGACCTCGTGTGCCGCAAGCTCGGCCTGCAGCCGGGTATGAGCCTGCTGGACATCGGCTGCGGGTGGGGCAGCCTGATGCGCCACGCCGCTGAGCACTATGGGGTCTCGGTGACGGGCCTGACGATTTCGCGCGAGCAGGCCCAATGGGCCGCTCGCCGCCTGCAGCAGCTGCCTGCGCGGGTGACCATGACCGACTACCGCCAGTTCAACCCCAACGGCCATCAGCGATTCGATCGCATCGCGTCGGTGGGAATGTTCGAGCATGTGGGCCACAAGAATCACGGGGACTATTTCGCCTCGATCCGCCGCTGTCTTGCGCCCGACGGTCTGGCCCTGCTGCACACCATCGGCAAGAACCGGGCGTGCCCACCGATGCCTGGATCGAAAAGCGCATCTTCCCCAACAGCGCCCTGCCCTCGGCCGGCGAGTTGGCCGGCTCGGCGGAACGGCACTTCGTGATCGAGGACTGGCACAACTTCGGCGCCGACTACGACCGCACCCTCATGGCGTGGCACTCGCGGCTTGAGCAGGCCTGGCCGGCGCTGGAGGAGCGCGGCGATGCAGGGTCGAGACGGCTGTGGCGCTACTACCTCCTGAGTTGCGCAGGAACCTTTCGAGCCAGAACCAACCAGCTGTGGCAGTTGGTTCTCTCGCCGCAGGGGGTGTCCGACGGCTGGCGGCGGGTTTCCTGAAATGCCGCTGCGACAGTCCTACTGAGCCGGGTCCCGCAGCTCGCGACGGATCCTGTCGGCCTCCTCGAGAACGCCTTCGGACAACACGACCGGCCAGGCCTGCAGGCAATGCTCGAACTGCCCCAGGGTACGCACGCCGATGATGGTGCTGGCCACCCGCCAGCTTCGATAGCAGAAGGCCAGAGCCAGTTGCGCAGGCGTCAGGCCATGATCGCGCGCCAGGGCGTTGTAGCGACGCGCGGCCTGCAGGGTCTCCGGCCGGGCCCAGCGCTGCTTTCGCATCGATTCGAAGCGCGAAAGGCGCCCCGCATCGGGATGGTCCGAGGGAATGATGCCGTGGTCGTCATACTTGCCGGTGAGCACCCCAAAGCCCAGGGGCGAATAGGCCAGAAGCGACACCGCGCCGTGGTGCATCACTTCGTCGAGTCCGTTGTCCACCACCCGATTGACCAGGCTGTAGGGATTCTGCACAGCCTGCACACGCGGCAGGCCGTGGGCATCGGCCAGCCGCAGGAATTCGCTCACGCCCCAGGGCGTCTCATTCGAAAGCCCGATGTGGCGCACCTTGCCGGCCTGGACCAGATCCTGCAGGGCACGCAGCTGCGCCTCGATGGAGGTCTGCGGCTTGTCCTTGGAGGGCTCGTAGTACATCTGCCCGAAGACTGGGGCGTTGCGGTTGGGCCAGTGGATCTGATAGAGGTCGATGACGTCCGTCTTCAGCCGTCTCAGGCTGTCGTCGCAGGCGGCCTTGAAGTCCGCAGGTCGGAGGCTCCGTTGCGGATCCAGTCCATGTTGCGCGACGGCCCGGCGATCTTGGTGGCCAGAACCACCTTGGCCCGCGCGCCGGGCCGCGCGGCAAACCAGCGGCCGATGATGGCCTCGGTTCGCCCGTAACTCTCGCGCGTGGGCGGAACGGCGTACATCTCGGCCGTGTCGATGAAATTGATGCCGGCTTCCAGCGAGGCGTCCAGAATGCGATGGGCCTCGGCTTCATCGACCTGCGCCCCGAAGGTCATGGTGCCCAGGCAGATTCGGGTGACGCGGAGGTCGCTGCGTCCCAAGGTGACGCTGTCGAGGGTGGGAGTGTTCATCTGTTCGGTGGGTTCCGCGGTGGTGGGTCAGGAGGCGCCACGGCGCGCGCGCTCTTCTTCCTGAAGGCGCAGCACGCGACGCTGCACCTTGCCGGTGGTCGTCATCGGCAAGGCGTCGATGAATTCGATGTCCTTGGGGTATTCATAAGGCGCCAGCTTGCCACGCACATGCTGCTGCAGCTGCTCGATCAGGCCGCGGGACGCGCTGAACCCGGGCGCAAGCACGATGTAGGCCTTGACCACGGCGCCGCGTTCGGCGTCGGGCCTGGGCACCACGGCCGCATTGGCCACGGCCGGGTGCTTGACCAGACAGTTCTCGATCTCGCTGGGTCCGATGCGATATCCCGCCGCTTTGAACATGTCATCACTGCGGCCCTGGTACCAGAGATACCCATCCTCGTCCATCACCGCCATGTCGCCGGTGCGGCACCAGCTCCGGGAGGGATCGCCGGTGTACTTCTCGCGGGTCGCTGCCTCGCGTTTCCAGTAGCCCAGGAAAAAGACCGGGTCGGGCGTGCCATGAATGTCCAGGCGGTGCACGGCCACATCGCCCGGAGTGCCGCGAGGGCACTCCTGGCCCTCCTCGTCAATCACCGCCACCCGGTGGCCCGGATAGGCACGACCCATGCTGCCGGCGCGCGCAGGCCAGCCCGGCTGAGGCTTTCCCCGGGCATCGAAGGTGACGGTGCAGTTGCCCACGATGTAGTTGATCTCGGTCTGGCCGAACATCTCATTGACCGTGACACCCAGCGCGTCTCGGCACCAGTGGAAGACCGCGTCGCCCACAGCCTCCCCGGCACTCATGATGGCGCGCAGGTGGAGCCTGAAGCGGTCCCGGGGCCTCGGATGCGCCTTCATGAGGGCCTTGAGCGCGGTGGGGAAGAGAAAACTGTGCGTCACTCGATGGCGCTGCAGGATCTCCAGGGCGCGGTCGGCCGAGAAGCGCCCCTGGTAGCCCACGATGGTCTTGCCGAAGTACAGCGTGGGCAGAAGCGCATCCATGAGTCCGCCAGTCCAGGCCCAGTCGGCCGGAGACCAGAACACCGGCTCGACCGCCTGGCCGGTGCGCGGGTCGGCCGCCACATGGGGAAAGGCGTTCTGGCTGCACACGAAGCCGGTGAGATTGCCGATCAGGGCGCGATGGGGGATGAGCGCACCCTTGGGCGGCCCTGTGGTGCCGCTGGTGTAGATCAGGACCGCCGGGTCCTCGGCGAGCGTCTTGACCGCCGCAAAGCGGCTCGGGGCGTCCGCGAGCGCCTTGTCCCAGGCCATGTCGGCCTGGGCCTGGCCCGCGGCGATCACACAGCGCAGAGCCGGGCACTTCGAGCGCACCGACTGGATCGACTCGATCGCGCTCTCATCGGCGATCGCCGCCACCGCCTCTGAATCCTGCAGCCGGTATTCGAGCGCCTCAGGACCGAACAGCATGGACAGCGGCATGGCCACGGCACCCATCTGGTAGAGGGCCAGGTGGGCCACCGCGGTCTCGATGCGCTGCGGCATCACCACCGCCACACGGTCGCCCCGACGAACGCCCAGGCGCTGCAACGCATGGCTGAGCCGGTTGGCCTGATCCTGGAGCTCGGCATAGGTGCACCGGCGGGCGGGCCCTGCGGCGAAACCGGCTTCGGTTTCCTGCACGATGGCCACGGCGCGAGGGGTGCGCCGGGCCCAGCGCCGGCTGCAGGCTTCGGCGATGTTGAAATGCTTCGGCACCTGCCACCGAAAGCTGCGGTGCAGCGGCCCGTAGAGATCGTCCCGTCCGGCACTCATGATCTTGTGACTCCCGATCGACCAAGCCCGGCCAGTGCAGCCAGCCCATCGCCCGCCACACGACAGATTCTCCAGTCCGGCAGGATCTGCGCGCCGAGCTTCTCGTAGAAGGCCTGGGCGTCAAGGTTCCAATCCAGCACGCTCCACTCGAGCCGGCCGCATCCGCGGTCTCGAGCCAAGGCGGCCAGCTCGATCAGCAAGGCCCGGCCGATTCCACGCCCCCGGTGGGCCGGCCGCACATACAGGTCCTCCAGATAAAGGCCGGGTTGCCCGAGGAAGGTGCTGAAGTTGTGGAAGAACAGCGCGAAGGCGACCACGGCCGCGTCGGATTCAATCACCAGACACTCGGCCGCCGGCCGAGGGCTGAACAGATGGCCTGAGAGCCTCTCGGGCGTGACCTGCAACAGATGACTGAGCCGCTCGAACTCAGCCAGCTCCCGGATCAATTCGACGATGGCCGGGGCATCCTCGGGGCGGGCAAGGCGGATCTGCATGGGGGCTCGTGGGATGGCCTCCAGTATCACCCAGCCGGAAACCCATGGAAGGGCCGCTCCTCGCACACCGCGCGCCAGTGCACCTGCGCCTGGGGGAGCATCCACTGTGCGGCATAGCGCATTCGAGCCAGGCGGGCGGTCGCGGTCGGGTCCTTGGGCGACGCCGCGAGGATCTGTGCGCAGGCTCGGCCGCTCGTGGCGGCCGCCCAGGCCAGACCCAGGTGCCAGAGTCCCGCCATGGCATCGTCACACCGGGGAAGTACGGACTGGCGGTCTGCCTTGGCTGCATCCAGGAGGGCCTGAACTCCCCGGCGGGCCCAGGCCGACTGCTCGCGCAGCGCCACGGCCAGATCGCCCACCCCAGCCTCCTGCGCTTCAGCGGCCACCTGCCCGAACTCAGCCAGCAGGAGCTCCAGGGCCGAGCCCCCGTCGGCCACGAGTTTGCGCTGAACCAGGTCGATCGCCTGGATTTCGTTGGTCCCCTCGTAGATCGGGGCGATGCGAGCGTCCCGTAGCGTCTGCTCAATGCCTGTCTCCCGCACATAGCCGTAGCCGCCATAGACCTGCAGCGCACGACTGGCCCCCTCAAATCCGAGCTGCGTGCCCATGGCCTTGACGATGGGCGTGAGCAGTGCGGCGACGGCCAACTGTTGCGCCCGGCGCTCGGCGCTCCCATGGTGGGCCGCCTCATCCAGGGCCAGCGCAGCACGATAGGCCAGACAGCGCAGCGCTTCGGCCGAGGCCTGCAGTCGCAGCAGGTGATGCCCCACGGCCGGATGACGGGCGATGGGCAGACCACCCTGCACCCGCTCCTGCGCATACCGTTGGGCGTTCTGCGCAGCCATCTCGAGGTGGCCCAATCCCTGCAGGCCCACATGCAACCGCGCGCTGTTCATCATCAGGAACATGGCCGGCAGACCGCGGTGCAGCTCTCCGACCAGCCAGCCGCGAGCCGCCTCGTAGCGCATGGAGCAGGTGGCGCTGCCGTGGATTCCCATCTTGTGCTCGAGGCCCTCACAGAGCATCGCGTTTCGAGTGCCGTCGGGCAACAGCTTGGGCACGAGAAAGAGACTGATGCCGCGGCTGCCCGCAGGCGCTGCGGGCGCTCGGGCCAGAACCAGGTGCACGATGTTGGGGCTCAGGTCATGCTCGCCACCGCTGATGAAGACCTTGGTGCCCGAGATGCGCCAGGTGCCGTCTGCATCCGGCTGCGCCGTGGCTCGAAGCACACCGAGGTCGCTGCCCGCGCCGGCCTCGGTCAACGCCATGGCTGCCAGCGTCCGGCCGGTGGCGATGTCGCTCAGGTACCGTGCCTTGAGCTCCTCGCTGCCATACGCCTTGATCGTCTCGTAGGCCCCATGCAGCAGGTCGGGGTACATGTTCCAGGCATGGTTGCAGGCATCGAGCATTTCGCGCACCGCGGCATCGAGCAGCAGGGGCAGGCCCTGGCCCTGCCACTTCGGCTCGCAGGGCAAGGCGGGCCAGCCGCCAGCCACGAAGGCTTCATAGGCCGCGCGGAACCCCGCAGGCGTGCGCACGGAGCCGTCCGCGTCCCTCCGACAGCCTTGCGCATCGCCTGGCGCGTTCAATGGCAGCAACACCTCCCGCGCGAAACGGGCAGCCTCCTGCAGCCCCGCGTCCGTGGTCTGAAGGTCAAGTTCGGCAAAAGGCGCGCAGCGGCGCCAGGAATCGGGCGCGCGCAACACATGCTCCAGCACGAAAAGCATGTGCTGGGCGGGCGCGATGTAGTCGTAGGGCAAGCCTCGGGCTCCACCCGGCGGCGCGTTGCGGCTGCGCCGGGCCAGGGTTGGGAGGGTCAGGGCCGCCGCGCGGCCCTGACGATCAGTTCTCCAACTTCCAGTCGCCGTTGACCACCTTCATCACAACGCCGGTGTCGATGCGGTAGCCCCAATGGTCGTCAGGCTTGTAGTCCAAGACGCCGTGGGAAACGGCCAGCGCCGGTGTGCTTTCCAGCGCCTCCTTCAGCGCGGCGCGGAACTCCGCCGTGCCTGGCCTGGCCTTCCTCAGCGCCACAGGCACCACGCGCTCGAGCAGCAGGTAGGCGTCAAAGGAATGAGCGGCGAACTGGTTGCGCGTGCCGGCGCCATGGATCTTTTCGTACTCAGCGTTGAACTTCACGCCCAGCGCCTTGCTCGGATGGGTCTCGGGCAGCTGCTCGGCCACCACCACCGGTCCGGCTGTCACGAAGGTGCCCTCCACCGCCTTGCCGCCCACCCGCATCAGGTCCCGCGTGGCCGCGGCGTGCGTCTGGTAGAACCTGCCCTTGTAGCCGCGCTCGATGATGCCCAGCTGTGGCATCGCGGCCCCGGATCCGGAAGCCACCACCACCACCGCGTCCGGGTTGGCTGAAACGATCTTCAGGGCCTGCGCGGTCACGCTGGTGTCGGCGCGGGCAAACCGCTCCTCGGCCACCAGCCGGATTCCCGCCTTGTCCAGCAGGGGCTTGAGGGCTTGCAGCCACTGCTCGCCGTAGGCGTCGGTGTAGCCGATGAAGCCCACGGTCTTGACCCCTGCCTTGGTCATGTGGCCGACCATGGCATGGGCCATGACCCCATTGCTTTGCGGCATGCGGAAGCTCCACGCGTCCTTGCCCGGCGGCAATCCGATGGGCGAGAGCACCAGTTGCGGTGTCCGGCTCTCCAGGGCGACATCCGCCATCGCAATCCCCACGGGGGTCGCGCCCGAGCCGACGATCACATCCACCTTGTTTTCGGTGACGAAGCGCCGTGCGTTCTGAGCGCCCTTGGTCGGGTCTGTGGCGTCATCGAGAATGATGACGTTGACCTTCTGCCCCGCTATGGTGGAGGGCCACATCTTGACGCCATTGCTCATGGGAATGCCAAGGCCCGAGGCCGGGCCGGTCATGGGCACGCTCACCCCGATGGTCAGGTCAGCCCTGGCGCTGCCCAGGCAAGTGGCAAGCAAGGCCGCAGCCATCAGGCCCTTGCGCAGTTTGTTGCTCATCGTTGTCTCCTGTGGTGATTCAAGCGACGCTGCCGGCACAGCGCTGGCGCCTCATCGGCACCGGTGATGGAAGCGGGGCTGCCGGAGCCCGCCTTGAGATTCATGCCTGGGCCTCGGGGTTTTCGATCAGCAGCGCGATGCCCTGGCCGCCGCCGATGCAGGCCGAAGCCACGCCCCAGCGCGCGCCGATTTCACTCAACTGCCGGGATACGGTCACCGTCAGCCGAACGCCCGTGGCGGCCAATGGGTGCCCCAGGGCAATCGCGCCGCCGTGGACATTGAGCCGGTCCAACGGCAACCCGAGCTCCCGCGCCACGGCCAGGGTCTGCGCGCCCTGAGCCTCGTTGATCTCGAAGCGCGCCACATCGCTGAGCTGCAGGCCGGCGCCCTCGAGCAGCCGCCGTATGGCCGGCGCGGGACCGATGCCCATGATCTCGGGTGCAACGCCGACCACCGCGGCGGCGGCCACCCGCGAAAGCGGACTGCGACCGGTGCGGCGCTGCCAATCCCGGGCCACATCGCCGCGAGCCACCAAGGCGGCGGCGGCGGCATCGGTCAGGGCTGAACTGTTGCCGCCCGTCTGAACTCCATCGGGAAACACGGTGCGCAAGCCGCCAAGCACCTCCAGCGGTGTGGGTCGCGGGTGGGTATCCCTGTCCGCCAACCGGGCCTTACCCGAGAGCCTCAGCCGCCTGGGCTTGTAGCCCGGCAGCTCGAACACCTGATCCTCGACAGCCACGATCTCGCCGGCCAGCCAGCCGCTTTCCTGGGCAGCCAGCGCGCGCGCAAACGAAGCCGCGGCAAACGCATCGACTTCGGCGCGACCGATCCCGTAGCGCTTGGCCAGATTCTCCGCCGTCATGATCATCGAGACGGCTGCCGGATCGTTGAGCGCCTCCCACATGTAGTCCTTGAACGCCACCGGCGCGCCAAGGCGAAAGCCGCCCCGGTGGTCAAAGGCCGCAATCGGGTTGCGCGTCATCGACTCGGTGCCAACCACCAGCGCTGCCGACGCAGCGCCCGTGACCATCTGTTCGGCGGCCTGTCGAAACAACTCGAAGCCGGTGCCGCAGATGCGCTGCACCATCAGCGCGGGAACCTCCACCGGGACACCCGAATACAGGCCGATGTGGCGCGGCACATAGAACTGGTCGAAGCCACCCGGAGCCATGTTGCCGGCCAAGACCGAGTCCACCGCCGTGGGTGCAAACTCGGCCCGGGAGAACAGAGCGCGCGCTGCGGCAATGCCCAGATCGATCGGGTTGGCATCGGCCAGGGCGCCCATGTAGTCGACCATCGGCGTGCGAACGCCCTCGAGGATGTGAACATCTTCGAATGCCTGAAACAGTCCGGGGCTCATGCTTGGGGTTCGTTCGGCAATGGTTTTGGGGCGCGGACTCAGGCAGGCCGAACCACGGCGGGCCCACCCTGATACAGCGCTTCAACCTGCGCGGCGCGGCGCGCCAGCACCGCGCGCTGGTTGATGTAGCCCTTGTCCGTCATTTCGCCGCCATCGGCACTGGGCGGCTCGGTGAGCACCAGCACACGCGCCGGCAGCTGCGACGACCCCCCGCCCTCGGCCTTCATCGCCGCAAGGGCCGCCTGAATGCGCGCCCGCAGCTCCTCGGGAGCCAGGGCTGCACCCTGAGCGCTGGGAAAGATCAGCGCTCCGACCTCGTCACGGTCGTGCCCGGTGATCACAGCATCCTGCGCCCAGGGCGCCAGCGCCGACACCAGGCGCACCCGAAGGGTGCCCACCGAAACCCAGGTGCCGGTGGTGAGCTTGAAATCCTCGGCCCCGCGTCCGTTGAAG
>CAYYYC010000041.1:9115-12639 GCA_964475695.1 uncultured Rubrivivax sp. | reverse complement strand
TTGACGGTGTCGCGCAGCGATGTGGCGTGGTGGCCCGCCAGCGGCGCCACCACGAGGACTGCGGGCTGGGTCTTCATGCGGGCCAGCACCTGGGGGTCATCGCTGAATCGCTTGAAGCGCACGAGTCGACAGAACGGCTTGTCGATGGCGACCTGCTCCTGGACTGCCACCTCCATGCCTTCTTGACCGCTGACGCAAACCCCCTGAATCCTGAAGTCGGGCTTCTCGTAGTCCTTGGCCAGACGATGCATGAGGTCCAGGCTGGCAGAGATGCGCTGCGCCATCGGCGTGTGCGTGAACGGGGAGAGCGGGTGGTTGTAAAGCTTGGACGAGGCGCTGGCGAATTCGGAGAAGGGCGCGAGCAGGGCGCGCTGTGCCTCATAGAGCTGATACAGCATGGTGGTCCTCTTGGGGTGGCGGAATGCGGATCAGCCGAAGTCAGGCTGGTGAGACAACTCGTCAAGGCAAGACCCGCGCAATGTGACACGGATATTGCTGCGGCGCAACATTTCGATTTGTAAGCGCCCCGGCTGACGCCAAGCCTTCATGCGCATCCCAATCGATGCCGGGACTTCAGGCCACTCTGGCGATGGCCGTGGCCACGGCATCGATATTGCCCGGGTTGAGCGCTGCCACGCAGATCCGGCCCGAGTCCACCCCGTACACCCCGAACTCGGACCGCAGTCGCTCCATCTGGGGCTTGGACAGGCCCGAGTAGCTGAACATGCCCTTTTGCCGGGTGATGTGGCTGAGATCACCCTGAACACCGGCTGCCGTCAGTTTTTCCGCCAACTGCTGCCGCATCGCCTGGATGCGGGAGCGCATCTGCGCGAGCTCGTCCTCCCAGATTCGGCGCAGCTCAGGGGTGTTGAGTACCGTGGCCACCACCTGGGCTCCAAAGGTTGGAGGGTTTGAGTAGTTGGTGCGGATCACGACCTTGAGCTGCGAGAGCACCCGAGCGGCCTCCTGTGCGTTCTCACAGACGACCGACAGGGCGCCCACCCGCTCGCCATACATGGAAAAGCTCTTGGAAAAGCTGGTGGAGACCAGGAAGTCCACTCCCGATGACGCGAGCAACTCGACGACTGCGCCGTCTTGCGCGATTCCCTCGCCGAAACCCTGGTAGGCCATGTCCAGAAAGGCCACCAAGCCTCTCTCCTTGATGGTGGCTACCACAGCGGCCCATTGGCTCGCGCTCAAGTCATAACCCGTGGGGTTGTGGCAGCAGGCGTGCAACACCACCACAGTGCCCGCAGGAGTCGACTGCAGAGCCTGCAACATTCCTTCAAAGTCGATCCCTCGAGCGCGCGGATCGTAGTAAGGGTAGGTGTCCACGGAGAAGCCGGCAGTGCTGAACAGAGCGCGGTGGTTTTCCCAGGATGGGTCGCTGATCAGAGCCTTGGCGTGCGGATTGAGCCGCTTGAGGAAGTCGGCCCCCAGCTTGAGACCGCCGGTTCCTCCCAGCGCCTGTACGGTGGCCACCCGCCCGCCCGCCAGGAGCGCCCGCGATGCAGACCCCTGTGTGCCGAAGACCAGCTCCTGGACGGCGCGGTCATAGGCGGCGATTCCATCGATCGGAAGGTAGGCCTTGGGCTTGGCCTGCTGCACCAGGGACTGTTCTGCGGCAGCCACACACCTCAGAAGCGGCAGCCGGCCGTTTTCGTCGTAGTAGACCCCCACGCCGAGGTTGACCTTGGCGGGATTGGGGTCGGCATTGAACTGCTCGTTGAGACCCAGGATCGGGTCGCGGGGTGCCATTTCAACGGCGGCAAAGAGCGTCATGGGGTTTCCTGTGCTGAAATCGATCGATCACCCGAAATTGTAGGCGGGGTATGCAGGCAAACCCTTAGTTTTCAGCAGCCCGCGATCAACGATGGAAAGTTCCACCTTGCCCGCCAAGCCCGGCGACCCGGCTCAGGACGCAGCCCCGATGCCGCAAGGGACGCAAGAGTGCGGCCGATTCGTGTCGTTCGAGGGTTCACCCTTCGAGTTGTTTGAGCCCTTCGCGCCGGCAGGAGATCAGCCCGAGGCGATCGCGCGCTTGGTGGAGGGTGTCCAGGATGGGCTGAGCTTTCAGACCCTGCTGGGCGTGACGGGCTCGGGCAAGACCTACACGATGGCGCAGGCGATCGCCCGGCTCGCGCGGCCGGCCATCGTCTTTGCGCCCAACAAGACCCTGGCGGCTCAGCTGTACTCGGAGTTCCGCGACTTCTTCCCCAGGAATGCCGTCGAGTACTTCGTCTCGTACTACGACTACTACCAGCCCGAAGCCTACGTTCCACAGCGGGATCTCTTCATTGAAAAGGACAGCGCGATCAACGAGCACATCGAGCAGATGCGACTGTCGGCCACCAAGAGCTTGCTGGAAAGGCGCGATGTGATCATCGTGGCCAGCGTGAGCGCCATCTATGGCATCGGCAACCCGGCCGACTACCACCAGATGGTGATGACGCTGCGGGTTGGCGACTCGGCCGGCCAGCGCGATGTGATTGCCCAGCTGATTCGCATGCAGTACACGCGAAACGAGACGGACTTTTCCCGCGGAACCTTTCGGGTCAGGGGGGACACGATTGATGTCTTTCCGGCCGAACACTCCGAGCTGGCGATTCGCATTGAACTCTTTGACAGTGAAGTTGAATCCCTGAGCCTGTTCGACCCGTTGACGGGCCGCATTCGACAGAAGATCCCGCGCTTCACTGTCTACCCGGGCAGCCATTACGTCACACCGCGCGAGCGGGTGGTGCACGCGATCGAGGGCATCAAGGAGGAGCTCCGCCAAAGGTTGGATCAGCTGGTGGGCCTGGGCAAGCTGCTGGAGGCGCAGCGGCTGGAGCAGCGCACGCGCTTTGACCTGGAGATGCTGCAGGAGGTGGGGCACTGCAAGGGCATCGAGAACTACTCGCGCCACCTCTCGGGCGCCAGGCCCGGCGAACCGCCGCCCACACTGGTCGATTACCTTCCGCCGGATGCCCTGATGTTCTTTGACGAATCCCACGTGCTCATCGGCCAGTTCGGCGGCATGTACAACGGCGACAGGGCGCGCAAGACCACCTTGGTCGAGTATGGCTTTCGCCTTCCGTCTGCGCTGGACAACCGCCCGCTCCGATTCGAGGAGTTCGAGGGCAAGATGCGCCAGGCGATCTTCGTTTCGGCCACGCCCGCGGATTATGAGCACCGCCACGCCGGCCAGGTTGTCGAGCAGGTGGTGCGCCCCACAGGGCTGGTTGATCCTCGGGTCGAGGTGCGGCCCGCGACTCACCAGGTTGACGATGTGCTGCAGGAGATACGCCGGCGTGTGGACGTGGGTGAGCGGGTCCTGATCACCACACTGACCAAGCGGATGGCCGAGCAGTTGACCGAATACCTGTCGGACAACGGGGTAAAGGTCCGCTACCTTCACTCCGACATCGACACAGTCGAGCGCGTGGAAATCATCCGCGATCTGCGGCTGGGTGCCTTCGATGTGCTGGTGGGCATCAACCTGCTGCGGGAGGGCCTCGACCTTCCCGAGGTTTCCCTCGTGG
>CAYYYC010000041.1:7353-9105 GCA_964475695.1 uncultured Rubrivivax sp. | reverse complement strand
ACAAGGAGGGATTCCTGCGTGCCCAGCGCAGTCTGATCCAGACCATCGGAAGGGCTGCGCGCAACGTCAACGGCATGGCCATCCTGTACGCCGACAGGGTGACCGACTCGATGCGCATGGCCATCGAGGAGACGGAACGACGCCGCGCCAAGCAGATCGCCTTCAACGAGGCCAACGGCATCACGCCGCGAAGCGTTCGCAAGCAGGTCCGGGAGCTCATCGATGGCGTGGTCAGCGACAAGGGCGCCAGGGATGACCTGCGCAACGCCCAGACCGCGGCGGAAGTGGAGGCCTTGTCGCAGAAGGACTTGGGCCGACGGATCAAGCAGCTCGAACGGCAGATGCTCGAGCATGCTCAGAGCCTCGAGTTCGAGAAGGCGGCCAGGGTGCGCGACCAGTTGGCCCTCATCAAGGAACAGGCGTTCGGCGCAGCGGGTCGGGGGGACATCGTGCCCCTGGTCAAGAAGGCAGGCTGAGCTTCCAGGGCCGTGGCGCCACGGGCGATAGGCTCTGCCTATCGGCGCTCGAAAGTTTTTTTGTCTTGGACAAAGGAACTTTCTATGCCCATAATCCGACTAAGGGACTCAACTTCACCTAAACTTGAGTGATCCAGTCGGAATCCGCCGGCTGGTGGCGCTCGGGTCTAACCCTAGGACTCCACCATGCGACTTACCACCAAAGGCCGTTTTGCAGTGACCGCCATGATCGACTTGGCTCTCCGCTCCCAGAACGGGCCGGTGGCATTGGCCGCCATCAGCCAGCGCCAGCAGATTTCGCTGAGCTACCTCGAGCAGCTCTTCGGCAAGCTTCGTCGCCACGAGCTGGTCGAGAGCACCCGGGGGCCCGGAGGAGGCTACTCCCTCGGACGCAAGTCCGATGAGATCACGGTGGCCGACATCATCGTGGCCGTGGACGAGCCCATCGATGCCACAGGCTGCGGCGGCAAGGAAAACTGCATGGGCGACGACGCAGGTCGATGCATGACCCACGACCTGTGGACGAGCCTGAACGCCAAGATGATCGAATACCTGGACTCGATCTCGCTGCGCCGCCTGGTGGATGAGCAGCTTGCCAAGGGCATCTCGATCGAAGAGGCTCCGGTCAGGCGAGCCATTTCCTCGACGCCCGTGGTCAAGCCAATCAAGGTCACCGCGCCGAACTCGGTTTTCGCCCTGGGGTCGGCTTTCGCCAAATGATGAAGAGGCCCCAATGACGCCGCACCTGCCGATCTACATGGACTACGGGGCCACCAATCCGGTGGACCCTCGCGTCGCCCAGGCCATGATTCCATGGCTGACCGAGCATTTCGGCAACCCGGCCTCCCGTTCCCACGCGTGGGGTTGGGAAGCCGAAGAGGCGGTTGAGCAGGCGAGGCTCCATGTGGCCGCCCTCATCGGCGCCGACCCTCGGGAGATCGTCTGGACCAGCGGCGCGACCGAAAGCAACAACCTGGCCATCAAGGGGGCTGCCCAGTTCTACCGGTCCAAGGGCAAGCACATCATCACGGTCAAGACCGAGCACAAGGCCGTTCTGGATACGGTCCGTGAGCTCGAGCGCCAGGGTTTCGAGGCCACCTATCTCGATGTCCGGGAGGACGGTCTGCTGGACCTGGATGCGCTGCGCGCGGCCATGCGGCCCGACACCATCCTCGTTTCGGTGATGTTCGTGAACAACGAGATTGGCGTCATCCAGGACATTGCGGCCATCGGCACGCTGTGCCGGGAGAAGGGGATCATCTTCCATGTCGATGCA
>CAYYYC010000041.1:6668-7343 GCA_964475695.1 uncultured Rubrivivax sp. | reverse complement strand
GGCCCAAATGCAGGGCGGGGGCCACGAGCGCGGGATGCGCTCCGGGACTCTGCCGACGCACCAGATTGTGGGCATGGGCGAAGCATTTCGCATCGCAGCCCGCGAGATGGGCACCGAGATCGAGCGCATCCGGATGCTGCACAAGCGCCTGCTTGAAGGGCTCTCGGACATCGAGCAGGTCTTCATCAATGGCGACCTGCAGCGCCGGGTCCCCCACAACCTCAACATCTCCTTCAATTTCGTTGAAGGCGAGTCGCTCATCATGGGCGTCAAGGGGATCGCCGTGAGCTCCGGCTCAGCCTGCACCTCGGCGTCCCTGGAGCCCAGCTACGTCCTCCGCGCCTTGGGTCGCAGCGACGAACTGGCGCACTCCAGCCTCCGGATCACCATCGGTCGCTTCAGCACCACCGAGGAAATCGACAAGGCTGTGTCTCTTCTGCGGGAGCGGGTCGCCAAGCTCCGGGAACTCTCCCCGCTCTGGGAGATGTACAAGGACGGCGTGGACCTGTCGACGATCCAGTGGGCGGCGCATTGATTCGTCTTTTCATCGGCAAGACACAACACGAAAACGAACCGAGGTCAATTCATGGCATACAGCGAGAAGGTCGTCGAGCACTACGAAAATCCCCGCAACGTGGGGTCCTTCGACAAGGCCGATGAAAACGTGGGAACCGG
>CAYYYC010000041.1:6326-6658 GCA_964475695.1 uncultured Rubrivivax sp. | reverse complement strand
TCAACCCGCAGACGGGTCTCATTGAAGACGCGAAGTTCAAGACCTACGGCTGTGGCTCGGCGATTGCGTCGAGTTCGCTGGTGACCGAGTGGATCAAGGGCAAGTCGCTCGATCAGGCGCTCGAAATCAGGAACACCCACATCGCCCAGGAATTGGCTCTGCCCCCAGTCAAGATCCATTGCTCCATCCTGGCCGAGGATGCCATCAAGGCCGCCGTCGAGGACTACAAGTCCAAGGTGCGGGACTCCGCGCACTGACCCGGGGCCCATCATGGCTGTAACGCTGACCGAGGCTGCCGCTCGGCATGTCTCCCGCTACATCGCCAGGCGAGG
>CAYYYC010000041.1:0-6316 GCA_964475695.1 uncultured Rubrivivax sp. | reverse complement strand
ACAGGCTGTTCCGGCTTGGCCTACAAGCTGGAGTACGCGGATGAGGTTTCCCCGCAGGATGTTGTCTTCGAAGGTCACGGCGTCAAGGTTCTGGTCGATCCCAAGAGCCTGCCTTACATCGACGGCACCGAGCTGGACTTCGTCCGCGAAGGGCTCAACGAGGGCTTCAAGTTCCACAACCCGCGCGAGAAGGATCGCTGCGGTTGTGGAGAATCCTTCCGTGTCTGAACGATTGGAACTCTCCGCCGACGATTTCACCATCTTCGGCATTCCGCAACGCCAGCGGCTCGATCAGGAGATGCTTGCCCAGCGGTGGCGGGCTCTGCTGTCCAAGGTCCATCCCGACCGGCATGCGGCGCAGGGCCCTGCGGCTCAGCGCCTGGCGATGCAGTGGTCCATGCGCATCAACGAGGCCTACCGTCGCCTGAAGGAACCGGTTTCCCGCGCCGCCTACCTTTGCGGCCTGCGCGGACTTGATGTTCAGGCCGACAGCAACACCCGGATGTCCGTCGACTTCCTCGCTCAGCAAATGCAGTGGCGAGAGCAACTTCAGGCTTGCACCAGCCCTGCCGATGTGGCGCCTCTGTTGGGCGAGGTGCAGGCACACTCCAGGGACCTGCAGGAAAGGCTTGTGGCGCTGCTCGATGGGGATCAGGGTGCGGGGCCCGACCTGCCGGCAGCAGCCCAGCAGGTGCGCGCGCTGATGTTTGTGCAGCGATTCATCGAAGACATTGGGCGCAGGTCCGAGGGCCTGCAGCAGGGGCCCGTGGCGGCTTGAACCCGCGGGCGACTCTTGACGATCATGGCACTGCTGCAGATTTCAGAGCCCGGCCAGGCGCCGGATCCCCACCAGCGGCGAATCGCCGTGGGCATTGATTTGGGCACCACCCACTCGCTTGTGGCCGCAGTCCGCCATGGGGTTGCTGAGTGCCTGCCTGACGAGCGTGGGGAAGTCATCCTGCCGTCGGCGGTCCGCTATCTCGGACAAGGGCGCCGGCAGATCGGCTCCGGCGCTCTGGCTGCTCAGGCGCAGGACCCGCTGAACACGCTCGTGTCCGTCAAGCGATTCATGGGTCGAAGTTTGGCGGACGTGTCCCACGCTCAACGGCTGCCCTACCGCTTCGTCGACCAGCCCGGAGTGGTCGCTTTCGAGACAGCAGATGGCATCAAGACCCCTGTGGAGGTCAGCGCGGAGATCCTGGCCGCGTTGCGGCAGCGGGCAGAGGACACCTTTGCCGAAGACCTGTATGGGGCGGTGATCACGGTGCCGGCGTACTTTGATGATGCCCAGCGCCAGGCAACCAAGGATGCGGCCGAATTGGCCGGGCTGAAGGTTCTTCGCCTGATCAACGAGCCCACCGCCGCCGCCGTGGCCTATGGCCTGGACAACGGCAGTGAAGGCCTCTACGCGATCTACGACCTGGGCGGGGGGACTTTCGATGTGTCCCTGCTGAGGCTGTCCAAGGGCGTCTTCCAGGTGATGGCCACGGGCGGCGATGCTGCGCTGGGCGGCGATGACTTTGATCGCATCCTTGCCGACTGGGCGTTGGAACATGCTGGCCTTGCCCACGAAGGGCTGAGCCCGCATGACAGGAGGGCCATCCTGGTGGCTGCACGCGCGGCCAAGGAGCGCTTGAGCACGGAGGATTGCACCGAGTTTCGGGCTGATCTGGAAGCGGCGGCGGTCCGAATGACGGTGGATCGCGCCACACTCGAGCGCTTGTGCGGTCCGTTGATCGACTCGACGCTTCACTCCGTGCGGCGTGTGTTGCGCGATGCCGGTGTCCAGACGCAAGACGTCCTGGGTGTGGTCATGGTGGGTGGATCGACTCGCATGCCGGCCGTGAGGGCTGCCGTGGAAGGGCTTTTCCGGAGACCGCCGCTGACCAATCTCAACCCTGACGAAGTCGTGGCGCTTGGGGCAGCCCTGCAGGCAGATCAGCTCGCCGGGAACGCCGCTGACGACGGCCTCCTCCTGCTTGATGTCATTCCCCTTTCACTCGGGTTGGAGACCATGGGGGGCCTCGTCGACCGGGTCATCGAGCGGAACACCACGATCCCGACCGCCCAGGCACAGGACTTCACCACCTTCCGAGACGGCCAGACCGCCATGGCGATCCATGTTGTGCAGGGCGAGCGTGAGCTGGTCGCGGACTGTCGGTCTCTGGCGCGGTTTGAGCTCCATGGGATCCCGCCGATGGCCGCCGGCGCTGCGCGCATTCGGGTGACTTTCTCGGTGGATGCGGACGGGCTGCTTGGGGTGTCGGCCCAGGAGCTTCAATCGGGCGTCCAGGCCTCGGTCGAGGTCAAGCCGAGTTACGGCCTGGCTGACGCAGACATTGCGCGAATGCTCTCGGATGGCTTTGCGCAGGCCGAGTCGGACATGCGGGCCCGGGCCGTGGTGGAGGCGCGGGTCGAGGCGCAGCGCATGGCTTTGGCCACCGCATCGGCCCTCGAGGCTGACGGAGACTTGCTGGACCGCGCGCAGCGTGAGGAAATCGACGCGCTGCTTCGCGCCGTGCTCGATGTTGCACCGGGGACAGACCACGATGCGATCAACGCTGCGGTCGAGGCATTGGCCCGAGGAACCGAGGCGTTCGCTGCCCTTCGGATGAATCGAGGCATTCAACTCGCGCTCTCCGGGCGTCCGATCGATTCCCTTTGAGGCCGCTGCCATGCCGTCGATCAAGATATTGCCCCACGCGCGCTACTGCCCAGAGGGCCAGACCATCGAGGCCGAACCGGGGCAGAGTGTTTGCCAGGCACTGTTGGACCACGGAATTGAAATCGAGCATGCCTGCGAAATGAGCGCGGCCTGCACCACCTGTCATGTGGTTGTGCGCAGCGGCTTTTCGTCTCTGGGTGAGATCGATGAAATCGAGGACGATCTGCTCGACAAGGCGTGGGGGCTGGAGGCCACATCGCGC
The DNA here is from genome assembly GCA_964475695.1 of uncultured Rubrivivax sp. Classification (GTDB taxonomy): domain Bacteria; phylum Pseudomonadota; class Gammaproteobacteria; order Burkholderiales; family Burkholderiaceae_C; genus RFTU01. Next base: position 3,389 of record CAYYYC010000041.1, on the reverse strand, counting down.
CTGAGTTGTCAGGCGGTGTTGGCGCAGCAGGACGTGGTCATCGAGATTCCCAAGTACACAATCAACCATGCCCGCGAGAACCACTGACGCCGGTGAGCCCGACCTGTCTGGTCTTGGCTCCGGGGGATGCGGTCTGGTTCTGGGAGTCGAGTCGAGCTGCGATGAGACGGGCGTGGCGCTGGTGCGCGCCGAAGCCGGAAGTCGCCCCGCGCTGCTGGCGCATTCCCTGCACACACAGATCGATCTGCACCGGGCCTACGGCGGCGTGGTGCCCGAACTGGCCTCCCGCGACCACATCCGCAGAGTGGTGCCGCTGGTCCGGCAGGTCCTCACCGAGGCTGGCTGCGGGCTCTCCGACATCACGGTGGTGGCCTACACCGCGGGCCCTGGACTGGCGGGAGCCTTGCTGGTCGGCGCGGCGGTCGCCCAGGGTCTGGCGTTGGCGTTGCAGCGGCCGGTGTTGCCGGTGCACCATCTGGAGGGACACCTGCTCTCGCCGTTCCTGTCCTCAGCCGATCCCCCGGAGTTTCCGTTCGTCGGACTGCTGGTCTCCGGCGGCCACACCCAACTCATGAGGGTCGAAAGGGTCGGCAGCTATGAGTTGCTGGGGGAGTCCATCGATGACGCCGCGGGCGAGGCTTTCGACAAATGCGCCATGCTCCTGGGCTTGGGCTACCCGGGCGGGGCAGCCCTCTCCGAGTTGGCCAGCCACGGGAGAGACGATGCCTACGCCTTTCCCCGCCCCTTGCTGAACGACCCGCGCTTGGACTTCTCCTTCGCCGGGCTCAAGACATCGGTCGCCACCCAGGTCAGGAAGCTCGCTGCGCAGCAGCCGCAGGGCCAGCTGACGGGACAGCTCCGAGCCGACATCGCCGCTTCCGCTCAGGCGGCCATCGTTGAAGTGCTGGTTCGCAAGAGCATCCTGGCGCTCGAGTCCGCCGGGCTGGATCGACTGGTCGTGGCGGGTGGTGTTGGGGCCAACGGCGCGCTCCGCAAGCGGTTGAGGCAGGCCTGCGCGGCGCGTTCCGCGCGGCTGCATTTCCCCGAGCCCCAGTGGTGCACGGACAACGGCGCAATGATTGCCCTGGCGGCCGCGATGAGGCTTCAGGCAGGGATCGGTGAGTTGCAGCCTGCCGGCGCCTTCGAGGTTCGCCCACGCTGGGTGCTTGGTTGAGTTTGGCGCAGCGGCTGTCCTCCCGTTGCCCTATACTGCTTCTGCGGGCTGGAAGTCCGTCCTTCACGGCATTGGTCGGTTTCACCGATGTCCGCGAGTTTGATCCGGAAACCGTTGGCGTCCTGCCCTGCCGCAGGGCTCTGCGGTGCTCCGACCCACAGGAAACCGCAGAGGAAATCATGTCGACAGCTGAAATCGTCAAGGCCGATATCGTCAAGGCCCACGCCCGTGGCGCCAAGGACACCGGCAGTCCCGAGGTGCAGGTGGCACTGATCACCGCCCGCATCAATGAACTGACCCCCCATTTCAAGCAGCACGCCAAGGACCACCATGGCCGCCGGGGTTTGTTGCGACTGGTCAACCAGCGCAAGCGCCTGCTGGCCTACCTCAAGGAAAAGGACGCGGATCGGTATCTGGCCCTGATCCAGAAACTCGGCCTGCGCAAGTGATCCTGAAATGACGAGGGAAAGCCTGTCCGGACTGTTCGGCCAGCGCAGGCTTTCTTCGTTTCTGAGCCGGCGCGGAGCGCGGCGTTGATGTGTCATTCCACGGAGGCTTGGGCCTGGCGATCGCAACCGCCGACGCAGCCCCCGTGGAATGGCATCACGCTACGGCGTCCGGCAAACCCAATGGCGGCGTGGGCTTCTATGCCCACGGGACTCTCCCCGTCACCCGTGAGGGTGCAGGGCTTGCGCCCAAGCCGCCCCCAACCGGAGCAATCGCATGAGCATGTTCAAGAAAGTCACCAAGTCCTTTCAGTGGGGCTCTCACACCGTCACCCTTGAAACCGGCGAGATCGCTCGCCAGTCCAGTGGAGCGGTTCTTGTCGATATCGACGGCACCGTGGTCTTGGCCACGGTGGTGGCCAAGACCGAGGCCCAGGCGGGCCAGGACTTCTTTCCGCTGACGGTGGCTTACATCGAGAAGACCTACGCCGCCGGGCGCATTCCGGGCAGCTTCTTCAAGCGGGAAGGGCGGCCCAGCGAGCTTGAGACCTTGACCAGCCGGCTGATCGACCGCCCGATCAGGCCCTTGTTCCCGGACGGTTTCTTCAATGAAGTCCAGGTGGTGGTGCATGTCCTGTCCCTCAATCCGGAGGTCCAGGCTGACATCGCAGCCATGATCGGCACCAGCGCGGCGCTGTCGGTCTCGGGCATTCCTTTCAATGGCCCCATCGGTGCGGCTCGCGTGGGCTACATCAACGGCGAGTATGTTCTCAATCCTGGCAAGGCCGAGCTGGCCCAAAGCAAGCTCGAACTCATCGTGGCGGGCACTGAGAGCGCTGTGCTGATGGTCGAGTCCGAAGCTGACCAACTGTCCGAGGAAGTGATGCTCGGCGCCGTGGTCTTCGGCCACGAGCAGGGCAATGTGGCGATTGCTGCGATCAACGCACTGGTGCACGATGCGGGCAAGCCGGAGTGGACCTGGCAGCCGGCGGCAAAGGATGAGGCATTCATCGGCAAAGTGGCCGCGCTGGGCGAAGAAAGACTCAGGGCTGCCTATCAGATCCGCAGCAAGCAGGCGCGAACCCAGGCCTGCCGTGAGGCTTATGCCGCTGTCATGGAAGGCCTCAAGGCCGAAGGCGTTGAGTTTGACGGTGTCAAGGTTGAAGGCCTTCTCTTCGAGATCGAGTCGCGCATCGTGCGCAGCCAGATCCTCGCAGGCGAGCCCCGCATTGATGGGCGGGACACCCGCACTGTTCGCCCGATTGAGATTCGCTCGGGAGTGTTGCCCCGAGCGCACGGGTCATCGCTGTTTACCCGTGGCGAGACACAGGCTCTGGTGGTGGCGACGCTCGGAACCGAGCAGGATGCGCAAAAGATCGACGCTCTGGCGGGCGAGTTCAGCGACCGCTTCCTTTTCCACTACAACATGCCGCCGTTTGCCACGGGCGAAACAGGCCGTGTGGGCAGTCCCAAGCGCCGCGAGATCGGACATGGGCGCCTGGCCAAGCGAGCGCTGATTCCTCTGCTGCCGAGCAAGGAGGAGTTCCCTTATGTGCTCCGGGTGGTCTCGGAGATCACGGAGTCCAACGGATCCTCCTCAATGGCATCGGTGTGCGGCGGCTGCCTTGCCCTGATGGACGCGGGCGTGCCGATGAAGGCCCATGTGGCGGGCATCGCGATGGGGCTGATCAAGGAGGGCAACCGCTTTGCGGTGCTCACAGACATCCTGGGCGATGAGGATCATCTGGGAGACATGGACTTCAAGGTCG